>NZ_KV793030.1:0-278083 GCF_001808345.1 Staphylococcus sp. HMSC06C11 | reverse complement strand
CTCATTGCTAGTTATTGCTCATGACCTAAGCGCTTTTCTTCACACCTTTAGGGGTCCTCCGGGGCCTACTGGTATACCAAGTAGGAACCATATTAATGTAAAGGCTATCCATACAATAGTGAGGGCGATAGAGTAAGGCATCAAACTTGATAGTAGTGTACCGAGTTTCATATTTTTATCATACTTTTGTGCATATGAAAGTAATAATGGTAGATATGGCATCATCGGTGTAATAGGGTTTGTAATTGAATCGCCTACACGATAAATTGCTTGTGTAAATGCTGGATGGAATCCAACTAAGATGAGCATTGGTACAAAGATAGGTGCTAGAATACCCCATTTGGCAGAAGCGCTACCGACCAACATATTGACTAAAGCACTTAGTAAAATAATTCCTATAATTAAAACTATTCCATTTTGATGTTGTAATAATTTGGCACCTTTAACGGCTGCAATGACACCTAAGTTACTCCATTCTAAAAAGGCAAGTAATTGTGATGCGAAGAATACGATGACAATAAATGACCCCATTGAACCTAAAGATTCCGCGATCATACTGCCTAAGTCTTTAGTATTTTTAATTTCTCCACTTAATATCCCATAAATTGTGCCTGGTACTAAGAACACAACTAAAATAATTAATCCGACACCATTAATTAACGGTGCATCGTCGAGTAGACTTCCAGTCTTCGCATTTCTTAAGAAACTATGTTCTGGTATTGCGCATATAATGAGTAAAACGATGAGTACTACAAAGCTTATGTTTGCCCAAAAGAGTGCTTTATTCTCTTGTGGTGTGATATGAGAAGATGTTTCTTCTGTGTCTTCATGGGCCTGGCTTTCATCATAGCGTCCTAACCTAGGAATAATGAGTTTTGTCGTAACCAAATGGATTGTTGGTAATAAGACAACAACACTTGCTGCGATAAAGTACCAGTTCATAGCCACGTTTGTCTTAATGTCTTTAGAAACAATACGTGCTGCTGGGTCTGTGAAAGAATAGACGAGCGCATCTTGCATACCTACTACTAAATTTGCAGCAAAACCTCCAACTGCTGAAGCGTAGGCCATGGCTAAACCAGCGATAGGATGGTAGCCAATCTTAATAAATAACATTGCTGCAAGTGGTGGTAAAATAATTGTTGCCGCGTCTCCAGCAGTACTTCCTAATATGCCAATTAATATAATCGTTGGAACAATTAACTTTTTTGGTGCTTTGTTCACGACTGAAATCATTAATTTGTCGAAGTAGCCAGACTTTTCAGCAGCGCCAATTCCAATCATCACGCCTAATACTAAACCTAGTGCGGGAAATTCTGAAAAGTTCTTAATCGCGTTATTCATGATATAAGCGAAGCCGTCATGGCTTAATATACTCTTAATATGTATGACTTTCCCATCACCAGGATGTTTTACGGATACGTTGAATAATGATACAAACCAAGTAATGATTGCGAGTCCTACACACATAAAGAAGAAGAGTACCGCAGGATCTGGTAATTTATTCCCCACAAACTCGACTCCGTTTAAAAATTTACTTACGAAAGACTTTTTCTCCTTTGCATTTGCCCCCATTAGTCATTTGCCCCCTTTGATTCATTATTGAATCTATACCCATCAATACCATCTTTAGGTAAGAATTTTCTGAAATTTAAAACTAAGCTTACATGATTAATACATATATGTAAACGCTATCTATAATATTAAAGTTCATTTTCCGGAAAATAAATATCATAAACTAAAGCGATATCATTGATATAACAGCGTTTAAGAAGAATTTAAAAGTGGAAGATATATATTATAAATAATGAAGAAAGTTTTATGAAGGAATTAAAAAATCGGGAGAGTGACGAGCGATGAAACGTTTAGAAAACAAAATTGTAGTAGTAACCGGCGCAAGTACAGGTATAGGCCAAGGTTCTGCAAAGGTCTTAGCCAATGAAGGTGCACATGTCTTAGCATTAGACATTTCTGATAAGTTAGATGACACAGTGAAGGAAATTAATGAGGCTGGTGGTCAAGCTACAGCCTATAAAGTAGATATTTCCGATGAACATCAAGTAGAACAATTTGCCGAGGAAGCTAAAGATAAATATGGTCGTATCGACGTGATATTTAATAATGCAGGTGTAGATCATGGTGCGGGTCGTATTCATGAATATCCAGTAGAGGTCTTCGATAAAATTATGGCTGTAGATATGAGAGGAACTTTCTTAGTAACTAAGTTCTTATTACCTTTAATGATGGATCATGGTGGCTCTATCATTAATACGGCATCATTCTCAGGTCAAGCAGCTGACTTGTATCGTTCTGGTTACAACGCTGCTAAAGGTGGCGTGATTAACTTTACAAAATCTATTGCCATTGAATATGGTCGTGAAAATATTCGTGCAAACGCGATAGCACCTGGTACAATCGAAACACCATTAGTTGATAATTTAGCAGGTACCTCAGAAGATGAAGCGGGTAAAACATTCCGTGAAAATCAAAAATGGGTTACCCCTTTAGGCCGTTTGGGTACGCCTGATGAAGTAGGTAAACTAGTGACATTCCTTGCTTCTGATGACAGTTCATTTATTACAGGTGAAACGATTCGTATCGATGGTGGTGTGATGGCATATACATGGCCTGGTGAAATGTTAAGTGACGATAGTTGGAAGAAATCAACGAAATAATGATGACCATATCTTATTTGATATAATCTCAAACCCCCAGTTTCCATAAATGAGGAACTGGGGGTTATATGTGTTTCAGATTTAGGCGTTTATTCTATTGTTGAGCGCAGTTTTCACATAATTTATATTGCGAATCAGCCCAATTTGCTAGATGGGTATAACCTTTTAAGTCTTTCGCTTTAACTTGTATTGTAAGATTTTCATCTTTACCAATTTCTTTGCCACAATTAGAACATTTCATTGCTCCAAAAATAGTTGTCTTTTTATCATCATTTTTAGAAAACATGATTTGCCTCCTTGTCTTTTTGTTACCACATTAATGATTGATAGCTGTCATCATTTAACGAGCGTACGATCTCAGTAATCAGTTGAACAGAATTTTCATAATCATCTGTGTGCATGACTGAAACATTAGAATGCATATATCTTAATGCTACACCAATAGTGATTGTCGGAATTCCTTCATTGGCTACATGAATGCTACCAGCATCAGTACCGCCTCCAGGAGTTGTAGCCCATTGAACAGGAATATGATGAGCTTCTGCAACCTCTTTAATATGTTTACGGAAACCATCATGTGCAATACTTGTTGCATCCATCATGATAACAAGAGGGCCATCACCTAAGTTGCCTTGATTCTTCTCACTACTCATACCTGGAACATCATATGCCACGCCGACATCTACTGCTATTGCAAGATCTGGTTTGATAAGATTAGCTGCGACTTTAGCACCACGTAAACCGACTTCTTCTTGAACTGTGGCACCAGCGAATAAGTTGATATCAATACTGTCATCTTTTAAACGGTTGAGGACATCAATAGCTAATGCGCAACCATACCGATTATCAAACGCCTTCGCAGTTAAATATTTATCATTTGCAAGTGTTTCAAATTCACTATATGGTGTAATCATATTTCCAAGCTCTACTCCCGCAGCTTCAGCTTCTTCTTTGTTTGCTACACCTATATCAATATACATATGTTTAATTTCAACTGGTTTCTTACGTTCTTCCTGTGAGAGCGCATGAGGAGGTTTTGAACCGATAATACCTCTAATTTCTTTACCATTTTCAGTAGTGATTGTTACTTTCTGAGATAACATCACTTGGTTCCACCAGCCCCCGATAGGTATGAAATAAATATAGCCGTCTTTATCGATTTGAGTCACGATAAATCCGATTTCATCAAGATGACCTGAAATCATTAATGATTTTGAATCATTTTGGGCACGCTTTTTCCCGAAAATGCCTCCCAAATTATCTTCGACGATCTCGTCACTTACAGGAGTTAAGTAATCTTTCATTAGTGATTTAACATTTTTTTCATGTCCAGCAATGCCGTTAACGTCTGTTAATGATTTAAGTAGTTCCTTTGAGTCAGACATAGCTATCTCCTCCAATAATAAGTTTTCAATTTTAGTATAACATGCATGTGACATTCTTTATGATGTGGCAGTAGCTTTTGAGTTCATTTTCAAGAAATAAAATCAAATAGTGGAAAGTAATATGAGTAACATATTTGTATCGATGGTGGTATAATTTATTTAAAAAAAGACGAGAGAAGGCGACAACAATGAAAAAAGTGATTTCTCTTATAGCAGTGTTAGTTCTAAGTGTGGTTGCACTTTCTGCGTGTAGTAAGGAACAAACGAAGACATATGAGGGAGACGTTAATGGTAAGAATGTCATTACGTCATTAACATATAAGGATGACGAAGTACTTAAGCAATCTACCATTGGAACGGTTAAATATGATGATTTAGGAATTGATCAATCACAAGCTAAAGAAATGTTAAAAAAAGATGAGAAAGCTTTTAAAGGCGTTAAAGGTGTAACGTATAAAGTCGATTACAAAGATCAAAAAGCTGTCGAGCATATAGATGTCGATTATAAAGAAGTAGACGTAGATAAATTGAAAAAGAATTTAGGTTTCGAGTCTGCTAAAGCTAAGAAAAAAGATTATGTAAGTATGAAGAAATTAGTTAAACAATTGAAACGTAACGGTTTGAAAGAGAAAAGCAAAATGAATGATGAATAATTGTTGAAGTTGATTGAACAAGTATTTTAGAAGATGAAGAGTGCGGGACGTGAATCTCGCACTCTTTTTTTTAGTTATGAAATTAATTTAAGTTTATAATCTTTAATTTTTTGAGTAGCTCCATCAAGCTCTCTATAAATAATATGTTCTGATGTGATTTCAGTCGGGCTATTCACACCAACAGCTGCTGCGATATTAAATAGACCTTCATGTAAACTAGTTACATAATTTGTCACACGGTATTGTTTCTCATCAACGATGAGCGCTTTTTCTTTTTTAGGATCAGTTGTAGCGACACCAACTGGACATGTATTTAAGTGACATTGTTGACTCATGATGCAACCAACACTAATCATCATACCTCTAGCAATATTTACTAAATCAGCACCTAAACCTAACGCAATGGCAATTTTATCGGGTGTGATGAGTTTACCAGATGCAAATATTTTAATTTTATCTCTGACACCATATTTTTCTAACATACCTGAGACGATGGGTAGTGCGGTAAGTAAAGGTAATCCGACGCCATCTTCAAGTTCTTGGAAAGTAGCCCCCGTGCCACCTTCACCGCCATCGACAGTGATAAAACTTGGATAAGTATCGAGTTGAACCATTGTTTTTACTAGTTTTTCGATTTCATCAACTTTACTTACTACGATTTTAAATCCTACAGGTTTTTGACCTAGATTCTTAATTTGATCAACAAATTTGAGTAAGTCTTCTGGATTTTTAATAAAGTCAAAACGGTTTGGTGAATTAATTGTTTCATGGGGTTTAACATTACGAATTTTAGCAATTTCTTCTGTAACTTTATTGCCTTCCATATGACCACCACGTGTTTTAGCGCCTTGAGCTAACTTTAATTCAAATGCGCGAATATTTTCACGATCAGCCAATTGTAAAAACATGTCTTTATTAAAGTGTCCTTCTTTATCTCTCACGCCAAAAAGTCCTGGGCCAATTTGGAAAATGATATCACCATCACCCTTAAGATGGTAATCTGATAGCCCACCTTCACCTGTATTCATCCAAGTGCCTGCTTTAGATAACCCTTTTGATAAAGCAGTTATAGCATTTCTACCGAGTGCACCATAACTCATACCTGATTGTCCTACTAAACGTTTTACTTTATATGGATGTTTAAGTTCAGGTCCTAGGACAACTGCATGTTCATCTGATAAGAAGAAAGGATCGATTTGAGATCTTTTTCTATGTTCATCACGACTAAATAATCGTTCGTTTTCAATTTGATATAAAAATGTTGAGATTAAATCTGAATTATCGACATGTAATTCTGAGGCTTGTAATGGAAACATTGTGTTTTGTATGTAAAACCCATCTTTATATTCTCTTTGAGTACCGTAACTCGTCATGCGAGAGTTATATTTACCTGCAAGAACAATATGTTTATAATCATTTCTTGAAAATGGTTTACCTTCATTATCATCAGCGAAGAAGTACTGACGAAGTTCGGGGCCTATTTTTTCAGAGATATAACGGATACGTCCTAAAACTGGAAAATTTCTAAGTACACTATGTTGATCTTGACCTTTATCTTTAAATAGCCAAATTAAACTCATGATAACAATACCTAATAGCACAATCATTATGATGATATTGACTATAAATTGCATCGTTGTCAATATAGACATAAACATTCCCCCCTAAACTAGTTTCTTCATTATTATGATACATCAATGTATGCGTTTTACAATGAAAGCGTATAAAATTAATTTTAAAATTTCAATTAAATTATTACATTTATGTACTTTAGTGATAATGTTTAAGTGATAGGTAATAAGAGGTGAGCTATGAATAGAGAGACACAATCAATAGAGAAAAAACGACATATCCCTTTATGGAACAGTAAAAAGGTTGTTAAAAAAGACATTCTACTTATACCAGCATACATATTTTTTCAAAGTATAATACCTATCATCGTTGTTTTTGGAATACTAGGTATTACTGCAATGATTACACAGCATGCACCACCTGACTGGTTTTACAACCTTTCATTAAGTATAAGCTTTGTTCTGGCACAAGGTTTAGTGCTCATGCTGTTTTTTGCCTTACATAAGTTTTATATTGCCAGTGTCGCAAGGAAACAGTTTAAAAACGCTAAAAAGTATGTACGTCAAATACTTATTGTAGTTATAATTACATTTGTGCTAATGTTACTTATTGAGTGGCTTGTTCAGTGGCTACCTGCCTCATTAAGATTTGGTGTAACACAATATGAACGGCGAGTGGAAGGATTATTTCTACACCCAATCGCCTTATGCTTTACGTTTATATCAATGGTAATTTTACGCCCTATGATTGAACAACTTATCTATAGACACATCATTATTCATGAGTTAGGTAAGAAATGGAACAAGAAAATAATGATTGTGATATCAATTGTTATCGAATCTATAGTACATACGTATGACATGGCTTCTATTTTCGAAATAATTCCGTATTTACTTATTGCGAGTGGTGCAACTTATTTATACATTAGAACAGGTCAAAATTTAGCAGTAGCCTATCTTTACCAAGTAGGTGTGCAATGCTTCATATTTTTAGAGATATTGAGTAAAGTGTATATCTTTTAAAGTTATTAAATAAAGGAGTATTCAATGAGCAACGAATCACATGAAATACATCAACAAACAAATACACCAGTTATGAACGAATTTGATTCGAAGAAAATAGTGAAGAGAGACTTCTGGTTAATTCCAATTTATATATTAAACTTAACAGCGATACCTATTATATGTGGAATTATTGGTGCCTACATTGGTTATGCAATAGTAGGTAACATGTCAAAGAAAATATTTGAAGATTATTATATGGATGCTGCAACCATTGGAAGTGTAATTGGAGCATTCATTTTACTAATTGTGTTTTATCTCATGCATAAAAACAACATTAAACCTATAGCTATATCACGATTCAAAGCACTTAAGAAACATATTATATTAATTATAGGATCTATCATCATGATTTATGTATTTGAATCTTTTTATCAGATTTTAATGCAGTTTTTACCGGAAAAGTTTCAATTTAATGATACTGAAAATAATAAAGATATAGCGAAAATGTTTACACATGGATGGTTAGTGCCATTTCTTTTTTTAGATATTGTTATACTCACACCTTTTGTTGAAGAGCTAATATTTAGACATTTGATTATTCATGAATTAGGTAAAAAATTAACTTACGGGCTCATGTATATAGTCTCGATACTTATATTTGCTAGCTTACATTGTGTGGGTGCTAAATCACCATTTGAAATAGGACCCTATATTATCATCGCGTCCATGATCGTTTTTGTTTATCACAAAACTGGTAGAAATTTAGCAGCTACCATTACGATGCATACTATAAACAATGCTGTTTCATTTCTAATAATGGTAATGGGTTTATAATGTAAATGAGTACACATTTGTGAGTGTGTACTCATTTTTTGTTTAATGATAAATATAATATTCAGAAAATATAAATATTTATTTAATGTTAATATAAAACTTAAAATAGGGAATATAAACAACAATAGTTTCATAGAAAGGAGCGTTAGTCTTGCTATTAAAAGTTGAGAATCTTACATATGAAGCGGATAAACGTACAATATTAAACAACATCAATTTAAATATTGAAAAAGGGGATACCATAGCAGTTATAGGGCCATCTGGAAGTGGAAAGAGCACCTTATTTAAGCAACTTAATAATTTAATTAGTCCTACTGAAGGTGAGCTATATCTAGATGGCAAAAATTACAATGACTATTCGCCAGAAGAATTAAGATCACGTGTAAGTTATCTTATGCAACAAAGTGGCTTAATAGGTTCAACGATTGAACATAATATGAAATTCCCTTGTGAGGCAAGAGGGGATAAGTTTGATAGGGAAAAAGCAAAACAACTTATTAAACAAGTCGGACTGGGAGATTATGACTTAGATGCTGAAATTGAACATATGTCTGGTGGGGAACGTCAAAGAATTACGATTGCACGTCAATTAATGTATGAGCCAGAAGTGTTACTATTGGATGAATCGACAAGTGCACTAGATACTAAGAACAAAGAAAATATTGAAAATATTATCTTTGATTTTGCTAAAAAAGGCGTAGCCATTCTTTGGATTACTCATAGTGATGATCAGAGTATGAGACATTTTAAAAGAAGAATCACCATTACTGACGGTAAAATCACCAAGGACGAGGAGTTGAATAGTGATGAGTAATACAGCATTATGTTTAACAGCACTACTATTATTGATTCCAATCTTTATTTCATATAAAGAAGGTTTACATATCATTAAAGATTTAGTAGTGGCAACGATACGAGCTGCAATACAATTACTTATTTTAGGATTCTTGCTACATTACATTTTTAAAATTAATGAAAAATGGCTACTCATGCTATGTGTGCTAGTGATTATTATTAATGCATCATGGAATACTATAAGTCGTGCTTCACCAGTGATGCATCATGTATTCTGGATTTCATTCGTAGCTATATTTATCGGTACAGCATTACCATTAGCAGGCACTTTAGCTACCGGAGCGATAAAATTTACTGCGAATGAAGTTATTCCAATTGGTGGGATGTTGGCGAATAATGGCTTGATTGCCATTAACTTAGCTTATCAAAACTTAGATCGGTCATTTGTTCAGGACATTTCAGGTATTGAATCTAAATTAACGCTCTCGGCAACTCCGAAGATGGCATCAAAGTCTTCTATTAGAGAGAGTATCCGTTTGGCCATTGTACCAACTATTGACTCTGTGAAAACGTATGGACTTGTATCTATTCCTGGGATGATGACTGGCTTAATTATTGGTGGGGTACCTCCATTACAAGCCATTAAATTCCAACTATTAGTAGTCTTTATTCATACGACAGCAACGATTATGTCAGCATTAATTGCAACTTACATGAGTTATGGCCAATTCTTTAACGCTAGACATCAGTTGATAGCGCGAAACTCAGATGTAGTAGGGGACGAATAATATCTAAATCCATTCTACACAAAACATAATTTCTTATTATATAATGAAACAGTTATGAACATTACAGCGTTTGTAGCTGTTTTATTTTTGCTACAAACCTTTGCGATACAATTTAGTTTTAAAAGAAAGGAGTTTATTTATGTCTATCGTGCGTATTGCCACTTTTATATTGAGTGTGTTTATCGTGGGAATGGTGGAGATGATGGTAGCTGGTATTATGAATTTAATGAGCCATGATCTTAATGTTTCCGAAGCGGTTATAGGTCAGCTGGTTACAATGTACGCATTAACATTTGCAATTTGTGGTCCGATTTTAGTTAAATTAACGAATCGATTTGCTGTACGACCAGTTTTATTATGGACGTTATTCACCTTTATCATTGGTAACGGAATCATCGCAATTGCACCGAATTTCACTATTTTAGTTATAGGACGTATACTATCGTCAGCTGCAGCATCATTAATCATTGTTAAGGTCTTAGCCCTAACTGCAATGTTAACGAAACCGAAGAATAGAGGTAAGATGATAGGTGTTGTGTATACAGGATTTAGTGGTGCTAACGTATTTGGTGTCCCTATTGGAACAATGATAGGTGATTGGGTTGGTTGGCGCTTTACATTTCTATTTATTATGGCAGTTAGTGTTCTAGTAGGTATATTGATGATTATCTATCTTCCTAAAGAAAGCGAATTAGCACATGCCAATCGTTCTAATCATTCATCGGACCATGATTCCGAAATACCTTCACGTATCTTACGTCCTATGGAAATCGTAAAATATTTAATTATCACTTTCTTAGTTTTAGTAGCAAACTCAGTCACTTTTGTGTATATTAACCCATTAATTTTGTCAAAGGGACACGAGTTATCTTTTGTATCTCTAGCATTGTTAATCAACGGTGTTGCTGGAGTAATCGGAACATCACTTGGGGGAGTCTTTGCAGATAAAATTACAAGTAAGCGTTGGTTGATGATATCAGTATCAATCTTCATTATCATGATGCTTGTGTTAAACCTATTACTTGCAGGAACTGTTATTCTACTTATTGGGTTGTTTGTATGGAATATTATGCAATGGAGTACGAACCCTGCGATTCAAAGTGGGATTATAGAACACGTTGAAGGTGATACAAGCCAAGTAATGAGTTGGAATATGTCATGTCTGAACGCCGGTATTGGTTTTGGTGGCATTGTTGGAGGGTTAGTGATATCTCATATTAATGTTCAAGCCATAACCTATACAAGTGCTATAATTGGCTTACTCGGACTTATTGTTGTTTTAACTTTAAAGAACATTCATTACGCTAAAAATTAAAACCTGAATCGCTCATGTTAGTGGATGAGCGTTTCAGGTTTATTTATATATATGAAAGTATTCAGTATCTTTATGGTATTTAGACCAAGGCATTTTATTGTATCTTACAAAGTGACCTAAATCTGCCATCATGTCATGACTTAATTGAATATCTGATTGCGTATAATGATAATTATTTGCTGATAAAATATTTAAGTTGCCAAACCAAAATATCATATCGAGAATATGGTAAGCAGATTTAAAATGAATGCTTTTAGGTTTACACCAGTCGAAACGTGCTAACCATTTATGTTGAGAATGTGTAGATTGTAGAAAGTTCAATGCCATATTTTTAAAATAAGATGTCGTTATTACTTCTCTTTGTTGTTGTGCATTTTGAACTTCTTCTAAAATGGGAATATCGAATAAGCGCATGATTTCTTTAAAGCGCAATGGTGACAGTTTCCGTGAATCATTCTCTATATAAATATCTCCCTCAGAATTCGTGAAACCAACGAATACTGGTTTTGAAAATGCAGTTACAGATCGTGTCATTTCAGGGCTTTGGATAGGTTGATAAATCAAATCAAGACTTCTCGATGGCCCTCGTTCTACTTTATGTAATCTCATTAAATCTAAAATTTCATTACTAGTTAATGATTCAATTGATTTATCAGGATAATGCTTGTGAACTAAAGATTCAAATTGTTGCGCCTTATTATTTGCAGTTAGAGGAGAATCACTATGTAATGTGCCACTGAGCAACATCACTTTGTGATAATACTGGTCTAATTCTGGTATTTGCATGAGTGCCATTATGCTCATACTTCCCGCAGATTGACCCATCAACGTTATGTTTTGAGGATTACCACCGAAGTAGGCAATATGATCGTGTACCCATTTTAAAAGGTTGATTTGATCAGACATACCATTATTGTAATCATAATGATTATTGAAATAAGACCAGTCTAAATAACCTAAAGCACCTAAACGATAATTGAAGGTAATAACAATAATATCTTCTTGTTCTACGAGATGATAGGGATTGTATAAATCTGCTGTTCCGTGCCCTTGAGTAAATCCTCCTCCATAGAAATAAATAACCACGGGTTTTAAATTTGGGGTATTACTTGCTCGCCAAATATTAAGATAAAGACAATTCTCATCTTTTTTAAAAGTTTCAAACGTCTGAACACCATTTGAGAAGAAATCTTCAAGTGAATTATAAGGTTGGGGAGGGATAGGTTTAGCTTTCTTGGCATCAATCATTTCATCGACAATGTTGTATAACTGTGAATGTTGAAAACGTGTCTTAGAATTAAATGATTGGGCATAAGGTATACCTAGAAATGTATCGATATGACCGTCACTTGTTCCAATAACCGTTCCTTCATTGATATTTACTTTAACCATATTCCCATCTCCTTATCAATCTCTTAATTTAAACTATACCATTAAAAAAACGCTCGAGATATTTATCTCGAGCGCTATAAGTTATGCGTTAGTTATTTTGTTCTTGACGATCTCTTTCTTTCCAGTCTTTACGTCTTGCTTTTCTGCGACGTTTTCTTAATTTATCGCCCATCTTCTTGTTTAATTTATTGGCACGTTTGAAGTAAATACTTTCGAAGTAACTTGTTGTACCTAATTGATAGAAGATTAAAGCTACAATTGCGATAACTAAGAAATCCCATGGGTAATGAATCCAGTTCATACCCTTGAATTCTTTACTTCCGATGAATGATAAGAATGCGAGTACGACTAAGTAAATAATAATCCATAAACTACCGCCGATTTGTTTTTTAGTGTTTTTCCAATTCATCTTATATTCATAGAAGAAATAAATTGGTAAACCTAAAATGATAATGAAAATAACTTCTGCAGTCGTAGGCCACATAGCCCAATAAATTGCTAGTGACGCAAGTACGAATGATAATGGCGCCATAAATTTTAAGATATTTGCTTTAAATGGACGTGTCATTTTTGGTGCCATTTTACGTAATGAAATAACTGTTGTTGGGCCTGTTAAATATGCTACTAATGTTGCTGTAGAAATAACAGCTGCTAACGTACCCCAGTCACGGAAAAGTGTAACCATAATCATACTGATAATTGCGTTAAATGCAATTGCTACACGTGGAATATTATATTGTTCATTCATTTTACCTAAGAATTTAGGAATATGACCATTCTTTTCCATAGCGCGTAACACACGGCCAGTAACAGCTACGAATGATACACCTGTACCAAATGGTGAAACAACAGCCTCAACATAAAGTAAAATTGCTAACCAATTGATACCTAATAAAATTGCCATATCTGCGAAAGGTGAATTGAAATTAATTCCATTCCAACCATGTTCATGAATCATTGAACTTGGCATTGATGTAATAAACGTACTTTGAAGTACAATGTATAAGATTGCACTTAATGTAAGTGAAATCGCAATACCTCGAGCGATATTTTTCTCGGGATTTTTAATCTCAGATCCCATATTAATGATAGTTTGGAATGCGTTGAATGAGAAAATGATACCTGATGTAGTCGTTGCAGCGAAAATTGGTGCACTACCATATGGCATAAATGCACTTGCTGAGTGACCATAGTTATTTGTATCAAATCCAGAAATCATTAACATAATAATAGTTAATAAAGGTACTCCTAATTTAAACACTGAAATTAAACTAGTGAAAGAAGTTAATAGTTTGACAGACCAGTAGTTTAAAAGGGAGAATATTGCGATAATAACGTAAACGGCGAACAAACCAATTGTACTGATTGAGCCGTCTTTCATTAAAGCTCCCATAGGTTTAGCCCATTCCCAAGGCCACGAACTCATATATTGTACAGCTGAAACAGCTTCAATTGGAATAATTGTTACGAGTGAAACCCAGTTAGCCCATGCTGCTATGAATCCAAGTAGTGATCCATGTGTGTATTGAGCATAATTACTCATGCCACCTGATTGTGGGAACATTGTCCCAATTTCAATATAGTTATAAGCTATCGTTCCAATAACTATGAAACCGATGATCCATGAAATAATGGCGGCTGGACCAGCGATAGAAGATGCCTCCCATGCTCCGAATAACCAACCAGAACCGATTAATGAACCAAGCCCTAGTAAGACGAGTTGCGAGAGGTTAATCTTACTACTTTTTGATTTATTTTTATTTTCCATATTTACTCCTTCTTATGTGCTGAAAGATTTTTCAACAAATTACTGGTACAATTATACGCGAGTTTAATTAATAGTCAAATTGTGTTTTTGTAAAATTTTAATTAACGTTACATAATTAGATTTTTCTGAAAATTAATTATACAATAGCTAATAATATTTAATAAAAGGATTGAAGGGGGTAGCTAATGATGAATAAACAAAAAAATGAAAAGGTTGAACAATTTTTACAAAAAGATAGTCAATGGCAGGCGTGTTATAAATATTTGAGAAAGTTAATTTTTGAAGAAACTGAACTTGAAGAAACATATAAATGGATGCACCCATGTTACACATTAAATAATAAGAATGTAGTGCTTATTCATGGTTTTAAACATTATGTAGCACTACTATTTCATAAAGGGGCTATCTTAGAGGATAAATATCATACGTTAGTGCAACAAACTGAGAAAGTTCAAGCAGCCCGTCAATTGCGTTTTGAAAGTTTAGACGAAATTAAAGAACGAAAAGATGAGATTTTATTCTATATAAATGAAGCCATTCAAACTGAAAAAGCAGGTAAGAAAGTTGAAATGAAGAAAACCGAAGATTATGAAGTGCCTGAAGAGTTAGAGGAAAAATTCTCAAAAAATCCACAATTTAAAGAGGCGTTTGATAATCTGACTCCAGGTCGTCAGCATCAGTACATATATTACATCTCACAAGCGAAACGTAGTCAAACTAGAATTAATCGCATTGAAAAGTATTATGAGCACATTTTAAATGGAAAAGGCATGCAAGATAAGTGATGAAAAGAAAGAGCAGGCGCATGATTTTATTCTCTAAGCATAAATAAAAAACTGTCTACATCGTCAGAGGCCATGCCGACAGCTTTAAAGCGAACAGATTCCACCCTGTTCGCTTATTTATTTCACTCTAATTGTTGAATTATTTTTGATCACCATTTAAACGGACTAAAATTTTAGCTTGCGATTTATCATTAACAAGTTGATTGAAACCACTTTCGACTATATTTTCTAATTCAATTTCATCAGTAACTACATCTTTAACATTTAAACTGCCATTAGCGATTAAATCGATTGTTTGTTGGAAAGTTGTTGGTGTATAGGCAATTGTAGTAGTTAATTTAACCCCTCTATTCATTTGAAGAAGAGGATTAAATTCTACTGGATGACCGAAAATAGCTACGATAACTGAAGTACCACGTGGACGTGTCACTTCAATAGATTGTTGTAATGTAATACCAACACCAGCTACTTCGAATGAAACATCTACACCATTTTCAGTGTTATCATATACAGCTTTTACTGGGTCTACATTTCCAGAGTTAAAGGTATGAGTTGCTCCAACGCTTCTTGCTTTTTTTAAACGTTCTTCAGATAAATCGAAGACAAAGATTTTACTTGCACCAGTTGCTTTAGCTGCTATAACAGTTAGTAAACCAATAGGTCCAGCTCCAAATACCGCAACTGTGTCACCGAATAATAATTCGCCTTCCTTAACAGCTTGAACAGCTACAGCTGTAGGTTCAACAAGTGCGCCTTCACGTGCTGATACATTGTCAGGTAAATGATAGACGTTTGTTTCAGGTGCGTTAGTAAACTCTGCAAACCCTCCATCTGAACCTAAACCTATAAATGAATAACCATCATATAAATCAACATTTTCTTCTTTTTCACGTTTAGAAACAGTTGGGTTTACGACAACTCGATCACCTTTTTTGAAACGTGTGACATCTTTACCAACGTTTTCAACTACGCCAGAAAACTCATGACCCAATGTTACAGGTGCTTTTTGACCTAACAACGGATCAGGTTTATTTGTTGAAATGAAAATAGGTCCTTCTAAATATTCATGTAAATCTGTACCACAAATACCTGTCCATGAGACTTTCACTTGAACTTCATCATCTTTTAATACTCTTGGATCGCGGTCCTCTACACGAACATCTTTTTGTCCATACCAGACTGCTGCTTTCATAATTTAACAACCCCTCAATTGTTTATTTGACATCGAAACTACATCTTTAGTCTTTCATTTGGTGTAATAATTCTTATCACACTTTGAGAATAATACTATTATGGTAGGTTTTCAATAGGTTAAAGCAAATTTATGTGAAAAAATTCACAAATTTTTGTGGTTTGATTTGTATTTTCATCGAAATTTAACTTTTAGATGGTAAATATTTATTTAGGCTCTATTTTATAAAAAAGTTAACATAGAAAAATATGACTTTGTAAGTTGACTGATGTTTAATAAATTAATATAGGGTATAGACTTATATAACTGCCGAAGTTCACGTGTGCACATATTAGTGTTAGTATGATATTCAGATTGCTAACATAATTATGTGAAATATTACATATTCAAAATTTTAAAAGCAAAGGCCTCTGTGCTCTTGTTTAACTTATGAACCTATTTGTTTAACAACTGCTCTTGAGGCCTTTTATTTTTTGAAATTTGAGGAAACTTCGTCACTTTAACAATTGGAAAGGGGAACAAAACTATGTTAAGTATTAAAAACTTAACCAAAATTTATTCAGGGAATAAAAAAGCAGTTGATAATATTTCCTTGGATATTGAATCTGGTGAATTTATCGCCTTTATTGGGACAAGTGGTAGTGGTAAAACGACCGCATTACGTATGATTAATCGTATGATTGAAGCGACTGACGGTCAGATTACGATGAATGGTAAGGATGTACGTAATATGAATCCAGTAGAATTACGCCGTAGCATTGGTTACGTCATTCAACAAATCGGTTTAATGCCACATATGACCATTCGAGAGAACATTGTTTTAGTACCTAAACTTTTAAAATGGTCTAAAGAGAAGAAAGATAGTAAGGCAAAAGAATTAATTAAATTAGTCGATTTACCTGAAGAATACTTAGATCGCTATCCAGCTGAATTGTCAGGTGGACAGCAACAACGTATTGGAGTAGTGCGTGCACTTGCTGCTGAACAGGATATCATTTTAATGGATGAACCATTTGGTGCACTTGATCCTATAACTCGAGATACGTTACAAGACTTAGTTAAAGAGTTACAACAAAAGCTTGGTAAAACATTTATTTTTGTTACACATGATATGGATGAGGCGATTAAGCTGGCAGATAAAATTTGTATCATGTCTAAAGGGCAAGTTGTGCAGTATGATACACCAGATAATATATTAAGAAATCCTGCGAATGACTTCGTTAAAGACTTTATCGGTCAAAATCGTTTAATACAAGATCGTCCGAATATGAAGACGGTAGAAGGTGCGATGATTAAACCTGTAACAGTACAGGCGGATGATTCATTAAATGATGCAGTTAATATTATGAGAGAACGTCGAGTGGATACCATCTTTGTCGTGAATAATCATAATAAATTATTAGGTTTCTTAGATATTGAAGATATAAATCAAGGTTTAAGAGCAAAAAAAGAATTAATTGATACGATGCAACGTGATATTTATAAGGTACATATTGATTCAAAATTACAAGATTCAGTGCGTACGATTCTTAAACGTAATGTAAGAAACGTACCGGTAGTGGGTGATGATAATGAATTAATTGGTTTAATTACTCGTGCAAACTTAGTGGACATTGTTTACGATTCAATTTGGGGTGAGAGTGATGAGGGCTTAAGGACATCTCATTTAAATAATCATCCTACCCACAACCGTGTTCAAGAGGAGCAAGAGGCTAACGTAGCTCAAGAGTCTGACTCACATAAAGGAGCTAATGAGCCTGATGATACTCAGAAAACGGGAGTTGATCAATAATGAGAGCATTCTTTCAAGAATACGGCGGTCAACTCATATCGAAAACAATTGAGCATTTCTATATTTCAATTATTGCTTTACTAATAGCAATTGTTGTAGCGGTGCCACTGGGTATTTTACTTTCTAAAACGACTCGCACAGCTAATGTTGTATTAACCATTGCAGGTGTACTCCAAACAATACCAACACTTGCAGTATTAGCAATTATGATTCCTATCTTTGGTGTAGGTAAGACACCGGCTATTGTAGCTTTATTTATCTATGTTTTACTACCGATTTTGAATAATACAGTATTAGGTGTAAAAAATATTGATAAAAATGTTATTCAAGCAGGTCAAAGTATGGGGATGACGAAGATGCAATTAATGAAAGATGTTGAATTACCACTTGCATTACCTCTTATCATTAGTGGTATCCGACTTTCAAGTGTGTATGTTATTAGTTGGGCAACTCTTGCAAGTTATGTCGGAGCTGGCGGATTAGGTGACTTGGTATTTAACGGTTTAAATCTTTATCAACCACCAATGATTATAAGTGCAGCTATTTTAGTAACACTTTTAGCGTTAATTGTTGACTTCTTACTTTCATTAGTTGAAAAGTGGGCAGTGCCTAAAGGTCTCAAAGTATCTAGATAATTAAAAAGGGAGGAAACGTCTTTGAAGAAACATATGAAATATACAGTCATTCTCATTGCATTGTCCCTCTTAGTATTATCTGGGTGTAGTTTGCCAGGCCTTGGTGATGGCAATGCAAAAGATGATGTAAAAATTACGACGACTGAAACAAGTGAAACAAAAATTATTGGTAATATGGAAAAATTAATGATTGAGCATGAAACAAATGGCAAAATCAAACCAACTTTAATTGGTAACTTAGGATCAAGTATTATTCAGCATAATGCGTTACAACGCGGAGATGTGAATATGTCGTCAGTTCGATACACAGGTACGGAACTAACAAGTGTACTTGATGCTAAACCGACGAAGGACCCTAAAAAGGCGATGTCAGAAACGCAACGCTTATTTAAAAAGAAATATGATCAAAAATATTATGATTCTCTAGGGTTTGCTAACACATACGCTTTTATGGTTACTAAAGAAACAGCTAAGAAATATCATTTAGAAAAAGTATCAGATCTTAAAAAGTATAAAGATAAATTGCGTTTAGGTATGGATACGCAATGGATGAATCGTGCAGGAGATGGCTATCCTGCATTCGTTAAGGATTATGGCTTTAAATTTGATAGTGCTCGTCCAATGCAAATTGGTTTAGTTTATGATGCACTTAAAAATAAAAAATTAGATGTAGCAGTAGGATATTCTACAGATGGGCGTATTGCAGCCTATGATTTAAAAATCTTAAAAGATGATCGTAAATTCTTCCCACCATATGATGGCAGTCCTCTAGCTACGGAGAAATTAATTAAAGATAATCCTAAAATTGATAAAGCATTGAAAAAACTACAAGGTAAAATTAATACTAAAGAAATGCAAAAATTAAATTATGAAGCGGATGGTAAAGGCAAAGAACCTGCCGTGATTGCGGAAGAGTACTTGAAGAAACATCATTATTTTGATGATGAGAAAGGAGGGCAAAAATAATGAAAGGCAATTTATTGCATTCAATCCTAGAGTATTATTCACTCAACTGGGCCTTCCTTTTAGAACTTTTCTTTAAACACTTACTTATGTCTGTTTATGGAGTGTTATTCGCTTGTATCATTGGTATACCCATTGGGATTTTTATAGCGAAATATAAACGCTTATCATGGCCAATCATTACGATTGCTAACATTATCCAAACAGTACCTGCCATTGCGATGCTAGCGATTCTAATGTTAGCTATGGGTCTAGGACCAACTACTGTTGTTGTGACCGTGTTCTTATATTCTTTACTACCAATTATTAAAAATACGTACACAGGTATCGTAGAAGTTGATGATAACATTAAAGATGCGGGTAAAGGTATGGGCATGACGGGCAACCAAATTTTAAGAATGATTGAGCTTCCTTTATCATTATCTGTGATTATTGGAGGTATTAGAATCGCACTTGTAGTAGCAATTGGTATTGTAGCGATTGGTTCATTTATAGGTGCGCCAACACTTGGGGATATTATCATTCGTGGTACAAATTCTACAGATGGAACAACATTCATTTTAGCTGGTGCCATTCCTATTGCATTAATCGCTATAATTATTGACATTGGATTACGCTTTTTAGAGAAGCGTTTAGATCCAACTCGCAAAAATAAAAAAACTCAGTCACAAGAAGACCAAGTTCAAAAATTAGGATAATATTCAGTGATTTGTAATTGTTAATAATAAAGAGCTACATTTCCTATTAAAAGTATAAGGAAATGTAGCTCTATTTTTATATTATAAAGTTTAAAAATTTATAATAAGATTGGTGCGAGAATAGGTACAACAGCTACGACAATTACGCCTACAATAACAACGGCGATACTTCCCATAGATTCTTCTGTTTCACCTAAATCTTTAGCAGCAGCTACACCCAGAGTGTGGCCACTAGTACCTAAAGCTAATCCTCTCGCAATGGGGTTTGAAATTCTAAACATTTTAACTATTTTAGCACCTAGTGCAGAAATAACTACTGCATTTAAAATAACCGCCAAGGAAGTTAATTCTTTTACTCCGCCAATACCTTCAGATACAGGTAAAGCGATTGCTGTTGTTGCTGCTTGAGGTAGCATTGATGCTGTAATCTGAGAACCAAATTGGAATAATCTAGCAACTAGGTATATTAGAATAAGTGCTACGACTGTACCTATGGCAATTCCACCAAATATTTGAATCCAGTATTTTTTTAATACATCACGTTTTTTATATAAAGGTATCGCAAAACTAATAGTAGCCGGTTCTAAAAAGAAGTTAATGATATTACCACCAATTTTGTAATCTTGATAGCTAATGCCAGTTACCTTTAAAAACACTATTCCTACAACCATACTGACAAATAATGGTGCCAATAAGAAGAAACCATTTGTTTTTTTATATAAGTATGTAGCAATTACGAAAGGAATTAATGAAAGTAATATTCCAAAGTATGGTGTGTGAATTCCTAAATGATCAAGCATTGTTTAACCTCCGATTTGACTAGTTTCTTCATTTTTTTCTTTAGATGGGAAAAGTGATTTCGTAACTAAAAGTTGTGAAGCAAAACCAGTGCTAATAAGTAATAAAATAGTTGAAATAATAATTAATAAAATAATTAAAACAGGACTCTTACTTAAGATTGGTAATGAGTTAATAACTGAAATACCAGCTGGAACGAAAAGGAAACTAATATTATTAGTTAAAGCAGTTCCTACAGATTCAACTTGTCCTAACTTGACTATGCCAGTGCATAGAGCGATGAATAATAATACTAAACCAATAACTGAAGCTGGCATAGGAATCGGGATAAATGATTCGATTATTTTAGAAATTAATAAAATAACTGCCAGTGTTAAGGCTTGTTGAAAAACATTATATGTTTTCTCTTGGGGGTTTTTATTATCTTCCTTATTTGAATTAGAGTTTGACAACTTTAATTCCTCCTTTGCTTTCTATAAAACACATTGTAATATGTATTTATTTTTTAAGGGTAATTCTATTGAAATAATACTAAAAACGTAAATAAATTGTCATGGAAATTATATTTTTTTGACTTATTTTTGTGAGTTCCAAGAATTCAATCAATAAATTAAGCCCTTACATATCTTAAACCTATAAGTTCAAACATTATAGTATGGAAATATTAAAGTAAATAGTGTAGAATAAGTTTCTATATTTACAAATTTTCTAAAAATTATAAGAAGTCATTTCTTGATAGAAGGTACTATACATAATAAGACTTAATTTAAAAATTTTACCATATTTGTTGGTATCATTTAAAAAGTAAATTTAAATGTGATAAAGTTTCTTAATGTAAAATTACGAAAAAATAATCAGGGGT
Organism: Staphylococcus sp. HMSC06C11; assembly: GCF_001808345.1. NCBI lineage: Bacteria > Bacillati > Bacillota > Bacilli > Caryophanales > Staphylococcaceae > Staphylococcus > Staphylococcus sp. HMSC06C11. The sequence goes on along the minus strand of NZ_KV793030.1, from coordinate 256,177 downwards.
ATTTTCGTTAATTAAGATAAATAAATATATTTAAAGTGAGTTAGTCTTTCAGATTTAGGGTTTCTAATTCAAGTAGGAGGAATAAATGATAGATGAATACTTCAAAAGAATTTAGGGGAGATAACCGCCTTTTACTAGGGATTATATTAGGAGTTATCACGTTTTGGTTATTTGCACAGTCACTGGTTAACTTGGTTGTCCCATTACAATCATCTTATAACAGTGATATCGGTACGATAAATATTGCTGTAAGTTTATCTGCATTATTTTCTGGCTTATTTATTGTTGGTGCTGGCGATATCGCAGATAAATTTGGACGCGTTAAACTTACATATATTGGATTAGCATTAAATATCATTGGTTCAATTCTTATCATTATTACACCATTACCGAGTCTATTAATTATTGGTCGTGCAGTTCAAGGACTTTCTGCTGCATGTATAATGCCCGCGACGTTAGCGATTATTAATGAATATTACATCGGCACAGCTAGACAACGCGCGCTCAGTTATTGGTCTATTGGCTCATGGGGTGGTAGTGGCGTCTGTACATTATTTGGTGGATTAATGGCGACAAATTTTGGCTGGCGTTCTATTTTTATTATCTCTATTATTTTGACGATATTAGCAATGATTTTAATGAAACATACACCCGAGACGAAAGCTGAACCTATCGGCAATAAACCTCTGGAACCTAAGAAATTTGATGTTATTGGATTAATCATTTTAGTGATTTGTATGTTAAGTATTAATGTTATTATTACTCAAACATCTAATTATGGCTTGATGTCTCCACTTATATTAGGTTTAATTGCCGTTTTCGTTATCTCACTCATCATATTCGTTATGTATGAGAATAGAATCAAACATCCTCTTGTTGACTTTGATTTATTTAAAAATAAAGGCTATACCGGTGCAACAGTTTCAAACTTTATGTTAAATGGTGTTGCAGGTGGTACGTTAATTGTGGTTAACACTTATTATCAACAGCAATTAGATTTTAATTCTCAACAAACAGGCTATATTTCACTTACATATTTAGTAGCGGTATTAATTATGATTCGTGTAGGTGAAAAGATTTTACAAGCATTAGGACCTAAACGACCACTACTTATGGGAAGTGGTTTTACAGTTATAGGTTTAATTCTACTTTCTTTAACATTTTTACCTGACGCATGGTACATCGCAGCGAGTGTTGTAGGGTATTTATTATTTGGTACTGGTTTAGGTATCTATGCGACGCCTTCAACAGATACAGCTGTTGCTCAAGCACCAGACGAAAAAGTAGGTGTAGCTTCAGGTGTATACAAAATGGCTTCTTCTTTAGGGAATGCCTTTGGTGTCGCTATTTCAAGTACAGTTTATAGTGTGCTTGCTGCGCAATTAAATTTATCACTCGGTGGTTTTATGGGTGTGATATTTAACGCAATTGTAGCACTCCTCGCTCTAGTAGCTATCTTGTTCTTAGTTCCGAAAAAACAATCAAATTTATAAAAATCATGGATGGCGTATTGGCCATCCATTTTCTAAAATAAAAATTAACAGAAAATTTAGAAAAAAGAGCAAATGTGCATTGACGCTTTATCTTTTAAGTAGTAGTTTAAAAATAATATCACTTAATAAAGGGGATGTAAGGAATGAAAATAGCAATTGCGGGTTCTGGCGCACTTGGAAGTGGGTTTGGAGCCAAACTGTTTCAAAATGGTTATGACGTATCTCTTATAGATGGTTGGGAACCCCAAGTCACATCTATTCAACAGGAAGGCTTACATATTGATATTAATGGTGAGGGATATCATTTTGACATTCCTATGCATTGTCTCTCACAAATTCCGTCAAATGAACTTTACGATGTTATATTTTTATTTCCTAAATCTATGCAATTAGAGTCAGTGTTAGATGCAATCAAACCTCATATTCATAAAGAAACCATTGTGGTTTGTACGATGAATGGGTTAAAACATGAACGACTCATTCGCAATTATGTAGAAGATGCCCGTATTGTTCGTGGTGTCACTACATGGACAGCGGGTATAGACGTTCCGGGTCATACTCACCTTATGGGAAGCGGTCCCGTAGAAGTTGGTTGTCTTGTTCCAGAGGGGATCGATAACGTAAAAATTATCGTAGATATCCTCAATCAAAGTGAATTAAATGGAGTCGTAAGCGAAGATTTACATCAATCAATTTGGAAGAAGATTTGTGTTAACGGCACAGCGAATGCATTGTGCAGTATCTTGGAGTGTAACTTAGCCACTTTAAATGAAAGTAGCTATGCCAAAAATTTAATTTATAAATTAACACAAGAAATTGTTCATGTTGCAACATCTGATCATGTTCACCTTAATGTTGATGAAGTTTTTGAATATCTAATAGACTTGAATGAAAAGGTAGGTCCGCACTATCCTTCTATGTATCAAGATTTAATCAAAGATCATCGTAAAACTGAAATTGACTATATTAATGGTGCAGTTGCACGATTAGGCAAAGAAAATCATATACCCGCTCCAGTGAATGAATTTGTGACAAATCTGATTCATTCAAAGGAAAGTCAGTTAAACGCACAATAAATAATGAAGTAGGACATTTGTTTTAACTTTTTTATAAGATGATGAAGAAGTTAATCGATGTGCTACTTCTTTTTTTACAATATGCTTTAGCTTTTTTGAAAAGGGTAAACACAAAAGTGAGTATAAAAGGAGATGTTATGATGTCTAGTACATGTAAAAGAATCATGGTTACAGGCCTTGTTGGAGGCTTCATTGGAGGAGCTATTAAAATGGGATGGGAAGCGTTAGTACCGCCGAGAACTCCTGAACGTGAAGAAGAGCCACCACCTATGACATTATTAAATCAATTAGGCTTACCTGAAAAGGTTAAACATGCTACTTATAACTACAATCAAAATGAAATACCAATAGTTGTGATGGGCATTCATTATGGCTTTTCAATTGCACATGCGTTCGCATATGCGATTCTTGCTGAAAGATATTCCAAAGTAGCTGTTTTAAGAGGGAGTTTATTTGGCATAGCTATAAATATTGCATTTCATGAATACTTGTTACCTCGTGTAGGTTTAACTCCTGAAATTGATGAGTTACCTAAAGAAGAACGTATTTCTGAATTACTAGGTCATATTGTTTGGATGAATACTATTGATTACGTTAGATCAGCTTTAAAATAAAGTTAAAGTTATTGAGGAAATTCATTTTAAAAAAATAGAAAGAAAAGGTGAATAAAATGACTAAAATATTTGTAACAGGAGCAACAGGTTTAATTGGCACGAAATTAGTAAAACGTCTTAAAGAAGAGGGACATGAAGTCGCAGGTTTTACTACATCAGAACATGGTAAACAGAAATTGGAAAATGCAGGTGTGCAACCTTATGTCGGTGATATTCTTAAAGCCGACACAATTGATGCAGCTATAGAAGCTTTTAAACCTGAAATCATTATCAATCAAATTACTGATTTAAAAAATGTAGATATGAGTGCGAATACTAAAGTGAGAATTGATGGTTCTAAAAATTTAATGGATGCTGCAATTAAGCATAACGTTAGAAAAGTAATCGCGCAGAGCATTGCTTTTACCTATGAAGCTGGTGAAGGATTAGCTACAGAAGAAACGCCTTTAGACTATAATTCTACCGGAGATAGAAAAGTCACAGTCGATGGCGTAGAAGGTCTTGAAAATGAAACTAAACGTCTAGGAGAATATGTTGTTTTACGTTTTGGTTGGTTATATGGACCAGGAACTTGGTATGGCAAAGATGGCATGATTTATAACCAATTTATCGACGGCGATGTTACATTAAGCGATGGTGTTACATCATTTGTGCATCTTGATGATGCTGTAGAAACGTCTATTCAAGCGATTAATTTTGATAATGGTATTTACAATGTAGCAGACGATGAACCTGTAAAAGGTTCTGATTTTGCTGAATGGTATAAGAATCAATTACAGGTTAATCCAAAAATAACAATACAACCCGCACAACCATTTGAACGAGGTGTGACGAATGACAAATTCAAAGCACAAGGTGGTAAACTCATCTATTCAACGTGGAAAGATGGTATGAATCCTATAGAATAAAAGAAATGCACTATTTAGAGTGTTTAGTTCGTCTTCTGTATAGATGTCTTCACGCTCTAAATAGTGCTATTTATATGGTTTATTAATTCAAATTATTACTCTGTTTTATTAGCTTGGTTTAGTTCTAATTGATCTTTAAGTTTGGCTGCTTCTTTTTTAGCTTGTTTCCCATAATAAGAGTGTGCAAGATGCATTTGAACTATTAGGAATGCTGCACTGATACTCCAGTATAGACCAAGTGCTGAAGCGGAAGTTAAAGAAGCATATGTAATGAATATCGGCGAAACTACCATAATTACATAATATGTTTTTCTTTGATCTTTAGGGTAATGAATTGAATTGACTAATGGTTGAATAAAGTACATACTAGCTGCGATAATTGTCATAATTAAATTTGGTTCAGTTAAGTTAAACCACAAGAAATGAGGATACTTAGTGATTCCATCACTTGTTGGATATTTCAAACTCATGTATAACCCCATTAGTATTGGTATTTGAATAATTACCGGAAAGCATCCAATCATATTTTTAAAAGGGTTAATTCCATATGATTTATATTTCTTCATTAATAATTGATTAGCCGCATTACGTTCTTCTTGAGTGTCAGCCTTTTTGATTTTCTCTCTAATCGCATCTAATTCTGGTTTTACCACATTCGTTTTCTCACGCATCATATGCATATTTTTCACTTGAATTACCATTAAAGGTAGTAATATAAATCGTACAATAAGAACAATAACAATAATAGCTAAACCATAATTGTCATTAAATAATCTGCCTAAAAAGTGAAGTAAGCTGTCCATTGGTTTAACAAATAAATTATAGAAAAAGCCTGTTTGATTCTCTTTTTTCGAGTAATCACAGCCGGCTAAAAATATTATTAAACTTAACAATATTAAAGCAAGTCGTTTGTGCATAGTCATCTTCCTTTTTATCTCTATCTCTAACAATATAATTGAATTTTAACAAAAAATTACGTACAAAGTATTTATAGATATAAAAAATTGCACACTCTAAAAGTATCAAAATTGAAACTTTAGAATGTGCAATCATTCTTAAATGTAAAGATTCATTGCTTAAGTGTTAAAATCTGATATTTAACTTTTGGGATGACGTGTCAAAACATTAATGGCTAACCATATCATCATCATTAACAAGAAAAGGTAAACACTCGTTAACAGCCACTTCGCATGTGCAGGTAACCATGATAATACAAATGTCCAACTTACATTTCCTAATATAAACAAAGGAAGTAAATAAATAACAATACTCAATATGACAAATAATGTGATGATCAGGAGGAATGTTATAAATGGAACTTTCCTTTTATCATAGATTACACGTTGGTGTTTTAAGTGATTAAGTCGTATTAAACTCAGAAGTAAAAACACAAATGCCCCAAGACCGGTTATAATAGTTATCGTATGATTAAAACTTTTAGACTCATCAATTTTTTGTTCAATAGTTGTATAGTGATCATTATTTAAAATTTGTGAACTTAAGTTTTCAGCTAGATTTGCCACTTGAGATGAATTCATATTTCCTAACACGACAATTCCGTAAGATTTAGTAGGATTGAGTAAAATTTCTGACGAGAAATTATTAAGAGTACCTGGATGAGAAATAATGTGGCTGCTCGAATTAATAAACCAACCTGCAGCATAACCATCATCGTCTGATTGATTTTCAGTTTCTGAAATCTTTTGATGTGAGTGTTTGATTATAGAATTCATTTTAGATGAAGGTTTTAATTGTTGTTTAACCCAATTTTCTAAGTCTTTGGTGCTCGTCATCATAAAAGCTGATGGGGTATCACCAATATTAAATTCAGGTGTAGTCTTTATAGCTTCACCACTTACTAATTCATAGCCAGTAGCTTCGTTTTTACCTTTTTTACTTGTAGTTTTGAAACTAGTATGTCGCATGTGTAACGGCTCTAATATATGTTCTTTAATATATGATTGATAAGATTGATGTGAGACGTTTTGAATAATTAAACCTAGGATATCATAATTCATATTTGAATATTCGAAGCTGTCACCAGGCGCATTATTCAATTCTTTCCCTTTAGCATATTCAACGATATGTTTCAGACTATTATAATCTTCCGAATAATGATCCTCTTCAGTAATATCACTCGGTATGCCACTTGTATGTCCTAGCAATTGTTTAATAGTGATATCTTTTTTCTCATCGTTATATGTCATATAAAAGTCTGGAATGTACTTTGATACTTTATCATTTAAATTTAATTTACCTTCTTCAGCAAGTTGAAGAATCCCATATCCAGTAAAAGCTTTCGTATTTGAAGCAATTTCAAATTTTGTTTGAGGGGTCACTTTCATTTTTTGATCCACATTGGCATAACCATAACCTTTGTTTAAAAAGACTTTATTATCTTTAACAATAAGCACGGAGACACCAGGTATCTTACCATTATTCATTGCTGAGTGAACGATATGATCGATTTGTTTCTGTGAATGATGGGTAAGTATACTCTCCGTTTTACTATGAGCGGTATAATGTTTTGTTAATATACCACTTAATATAAGAATCATCATGGCTACAATAGTGATGATAAAATGTTTCTTTTTCATTGCGCTTTCCTCAATTAATCTTGGTATTTACATTCGATTGTGTACAACCCAAATGCGATAAGTGTTTATTATTATACCAGCTTTCTTGAAAAATACTTCATAAAAAGACTCGTTACATTGCTATCAATCTTTTGTATAGTTAAAAAATTTTGTAAAATGCAACTAAAAATAAGTGTACTTTAACACTAATGGAGTAAATGATATATTAAAAGATGACTTAAAAACCTATACATTTTATAGAGATGGGAGTATAGTTTAGCCATTGATAAAGAGTTAAAGAGGTAAGCGTTATGTTTAATCAATTTAAAAGACTTTTAATCGGGCGTCCAAAGAAAAATAGAGACTTAAAGGATGAAAAAATTACTAAATTTAAAGGTTTAGCAATCCTGTCTTCCGATGCTTTATCATCTGTCGCCTATGGACCAGAGCAAATATTGATCACTTTATCAGTAATTGGTGCTGTTGCTTCATGGTATACTTTACCAATCGCTGGTGCAGTTCTTATCTTACTTGCAGCTTTAATCATGTCATACAGACAAGTTATATACGCATATCCTAAAGGTGGAGGTGCGTATATGGTTTCTAAAACGAACCTCGGTGAGAAATGGGGATTGCTCGCAGGTGGTTCACTATTAGTAGACTATATTCTAACAGTTGCAGTTAGTATTTCATCAGGTGCAGATGCGTTTGTCGCTGCTTTTCCAAGCTTATACCATTTTAAAGTGTTAATTGCTTGTTTATTAGTTTTGTTCATTTTAATTATGAATTTAAGAGGGCTTACAGAATCAGCCACTGTACTTTCTTATCCAGTCTATTTATTCATAATAGGATTAATTGTATTAATTATTGTAGGAACATATCGTGTTGCTATAGGAGACGTGCAACCACATATGCATTCAACTGTTGGCACTGCAGTACCGGGGGTAACATTATTCTTACTGTTAAAGGCTTTCTCTTCTGGAGCTTCTTCTTTAACAGGTGTGGAAGCTATTTCTAATGCTGTCACCAACTTTAAGGATCCTGCTCCGAAAAATGCAGTCAAAACATTAGTAACTATGGGGACTATTCTAGCAGTTTTACTTGTAGGAATCGTGGGGCTCTCTTACGTTTATGGTGTAATGCCTCAAACAGAGACTACTGTGTTATCTCAACTGGCCTCAAAAATATTTGGTAATAACGTTGCATTCTATTTCGTTCAAGCAACAACAGTAATGATATTAGTATTAGCTGCCAATACTGGATTTACTGCATTTCCAATGTTGGCTGCATCAATGTCTAAAGATAAGTATATGCCACGTATGTTCATTGTTCGTGGTGATCGTTTAGGATATTCAAATTCAATTATTGTTTTAGGTGTCTTGGCGATTATTTTAATTATTGTGTTTAACGGAATGACTGAAAATCTAATTCCATTATATGCTGTAGGTGTGTTTATTCCATTTACATTAGCACAATTTGGTATGGTCTTGAAGTGGGTAAAAGAACGTCCTAAAGGTTGGGGTATTAAACTATCATTTAACTTAGTGGGTGGAACAATTACTTTTATCGTATTTATGATTCTTCTAATCACTAAATTTACTCAAGTATGGCCAATATTATTCTTCTTACCATTTGTAGTATCTGTATTTATGAGAATTAATACGCATTATAAAAATATAGCTCAACAATTACGCTCAGATATCGATGTACATGACATTCCTGTTGTAGATCGTAATTTAGCTATTGTGCCAATACCTAGTATTACGACGGCGGTTGATAAGTCAATTTATTATGCTCAAATGTTAGCTGATAATGATGTTATCGCAGTCCATGTCACTTTTGGAGATGAAGATGATAAAGCATTAATGGAGAAATGGAAACGACACTTCCCAGATGTAAGATTAGTTATTCTACATTCAGAATATAGAAGCATCATTCGTCCAATCTCAAGATTTATCGACAAAATTCGTAAAAAAGCGAATGATCAAAACTATTTAATCACAGTAGTTGTGCCAGAATTCATTCCCAAAAAACCATGGCACAATCTACTTCACAATCAAACAAGCTTCAGATTGAAAATGCATTTGATCTATCAAAAAAACGTTATATTATGTACCATTCCATTTAAATTAACTAAATAATGTGAGACAGTATGAGAGAACAAGTAACCATACTAAATAAGGCTCAGAAAGATTGATCACACTCTTCTTTCTGAGCCTTTTTATATACATAGCTATTTAAAAGTCATATTTTTGAAATGATACGCCTTATTCTTTTGATTCGTGAGATAAAACAATTTCATTGTAATTAATATTTTCACGAATTTGTGTTGCAACATCATTCGTTATTTTATTACGTTGGATTAACTTATCCAGAATAGTTCTTTGTTTATATAAACCTTCTAATTTTAACTTTCTTAAATTTTGCGGAACAAGGTCATTTTTACTTTGTGTTTGGGATTTAGTGGATTTAAAGTCTTGGCGTGAACGACTACGTAACATACGTAATAATGAATAATACTGATTGATTACTAAACTTACCTCTAAAACATTCGAGCTATCTTGTTCCTCTCGTAATCTCAACACGATATGGTGATTAACGATGCGCAAGATTTTTTGAACTTGTTTGTAACTATCATGGAACTGCTGTTTTCTCAATTTACGTTCTTCTTTTAATTCTTGTCTTGAATTTTTATATGCTTCACGCTGCTCACGAATTCTAGTTTTATTGTCACTTGTTGATTGGTGTAATTCTTTAAGTCTCGCATGCTCTTGTTTATGAACTAAACGTTCTTCTTTTTTACGATTTTTTCTAGCTTTAAAACGCAAGTAAATCATTTTGAAGAGTCGAGTAAATTTCTCTACAAACGTTTTCTCATTATAAGCTTGAGTAGCATCCATGACATTACGATAGTCTCGAACATTTGTAGCATCAATTTTCCCATTATCGATAAGCTTTTGTAACGTATTTGTTTCCACATCTTCTGCAATATCTTCTAATCTTCGCAACTCTTTTGTATTTTTACTATCAGGTTCAATATTTAATAGAAATCCTAATTCTTGAAAGTATTGGTTCATCACTTGTCTATAATCTATGGAAGGATTGTTTTTAGATTCATTTTTAAAATGATCTATCACATTCTGAACGATAAATATTTTCGCTTCTTGGTAACTCATGCCTTTGAAATGAGATACTTCTTCAGAAGGCGTGATGAGCGGTAAAATGACTTGAGCTAATATTAAGCTGATTAATACCATCAATGATGCAATGAATAATAAATCGTTGCGATATTCAAAACGATGTCCATTACTAATTACATACGGCAAGGTCAATGCCATAGATAGTGAAATCGTTCCGTGAATCCCACACATTGTCATTATAAAAGCATAGTGTGCTCGATTGGGAGGTGTTTCTTCTTCATCTGAGTTATCCATGTAATATTGAATATTTTTCGGGAAATAAAAGTCTTTATACCATACAAATACCCAAATAAAACGAAATACATAAATAGCAAGCGCAATGAGTAGGGTAATCATAATTAAGAATTTAATATTTTCAGGTTCATCTTTAACAATTTCCATAACAACCTCAGGTACGATGAATCCAAGTACAACAAAGACAAAGCCATTCAGTGCATAACTAAACGTATTCCAAATTTGTGTAAAGTTCATTTGTAATTCTGTTTGTGCACGGATTAATCTATCACGTTCTAAACCATGAATTAAACCTGCTACTACTACAGCTATAATACCTGATGCATGCAATGTTTCAGCTATATAGTAAATAGCGAAGGGTGTCAATAATTGGATAAATGTTAATGTGTTATTATCTTTTAATCCTTTGTTCGCTGTAAGGTAGATACGTATTCTCACGACAATAATACCGAAGATGGCACCGACTAATATTCCGATGATTGTCGAAATAATAAATTGTTCGATAGCGTTAATTGCTGAAAATGCACCAGTGACAAGCGCAGTGACCGCAATTTTAAATGAAATGATACCTGCTGCGTCATTCAGCAATGATTCCCCTTCTAGAATAGACATTGATCCTTTAGGTAAAACTTTCCCATTTGTAATGGCTGATACGGCCACAGCATCAGTAGGACATAAAATCGCAGCTATCGCGAAAGCAGCTGGCATTGGTAAATCGGTCCAAATCCAATGTATAAAGTAACCGACGCCAATAACCGTTGTAAAAACTAAGGCCATTGCCATTAAAATGACGGGTTTACGGTATTCCAATAATTTAGAACGAGACACATGCGTTCCTTCAACAAATAATAATGGGGCAATAACGGCCATCATAAATACTTCTGAATCAAATTCGAAATGCATTGGAATAGGTAGAGTAAAGATGACAACACCTAAACCAATCTGAATAAATGCAGTTGGAATTTTAGGAAACATATTATGTAAGACAGAACTTACAATGACTGCAAATATAAAAATTAAAAAAGCTTCTAATAATTCCATATGATTCTCCTCTATAAATCAATAACATATATTTTACCATTTAAAAATGTAAATCACATATACACAACTTTTAGCAGAATTTAACTTTAATTTGTATTAATTATTACCCCAAAAAAGAAAGCGGAACAAAAAGAATTGTTTATAATTCTTTTATAGTTCCGCCACTCTAAGAGTAATAATTGAAGACATCTTATATAAGCGCAAGAATAACAAATTATATTCTTTAAGATGTTTTTAAAGAGAACATTTATATGTTTTTAGTTTGCTTTTGATTGCTTAAATGTTGTTTTTCAGCTAACGCTTTGGCATTTGATTTATATTTTTTATAGTAGAAGAATAAGAATATGAACCAGATTGGCGAAATAAAGATTGCTGCACGTGTATCAGCACTAAAGAATAATAATATAAATACAAAGAAGAAGAAAGCTAATACGACAAACGCGACGCCTTGACCACCGAATAATTTAAATTTACTATTTCTATGTGCTTCAGGGTCCTTTCTAACATAAACTATATATGACACGATAATCATTGCCCAAACTACTAAAAAGAGTACAGTTGATAAAGTCGTAACATATATAAATAGTTTAATTGCATCTGGGAAGATAAAATTTAACAACGCTGCTACAAGTAAAGTAATCGATGATACGAACATTGAAAGGTAGGGCACGCCGTTAGAATTTGTTTTAGTTAATACTTTAGGTCCCAAACCTTGTTTAGCTAAACCAAACAAGATACGACTATTTGAGTAAATACCGCTATTTGTAGCTGAAGCGGCTGCAGTTAGGACAACAAAGTTCACTATACCAGCTGCAAAAGGTATGCCAATAATACTAAATAGCTTTACGAAAGGACTACTATCTGGGTCAATGTTATCCCATGGAATGACTGACATGATGACTAATAAACCACCGATGTAGAAGAGTAAAATTCTAATAGGAACGTTATTAATAGCCTTAGGGATAGTCTTTTCAGGATCTTTCGTTTCACCAGCTGTTACACCGATAAGCTCAATACCAATAAAGGAATAGACTGCTATTTGAAATGACATTAAGAATCCGAAAGGACCATGTGGGAACATGCCTCCGTGCTTAACTAAATTGGTAAATGAAGCATGACCATAATGCGTTTTAAATGATAGGAAAATTAAAACCAATCCAACAATTACCATCGCTACGATAGTTACAACTTTAATGATTGAGAACCAAAATTCAAGTTCTCCAAATAAACGAGCGCCTAATAAATTAAATGAAATTAAAATCAGTACAATAAATAACACAGTTAACCAATGAGGGACCTGAGGATACCAAAATGCGAAATATTGCCCCATGGCTGTTAAATCTGACATACTCGAAACGACCCAACAAATCCAATAAGTCCAACCTATTACGAATCCTCCAAAAGGCCCTAAATATTCATTTGCGATATCTACAAATGAATTAAATTTAGAGTTACTTAATAACAATTCTCCCAAAGCACGCATAAATGCGAATAAAATAATCCCAATAATCATATAAGTAAATAATAGTGACGGTCCAGTTAAAGAAATAGTTTGCCCAGAACCTAGAAATAATCCAGTTCCAATAGCACCACCAATAGCAATTAATTGGATATGCCTATTATTTAACTCCCTATGCAATTGTCTAGCCATAGACTTCCTCCTCAGAAAAACAAATGTTTATGAAAGCGTTTTCTTTCGTCTAATATTATAGAAACAATTTTGATAAAGCAATGATTTACAGAAATATAAGTAAATACATTTATAAGAGTGTTTATGATAATAAATACTTATGATTTTTTAGAATAATCAAAAAATTAGATTGATATTATTTGTAACTATAAAAATTCAGTAAAGCTAAAAAATATACTTAATTATAATCTTATTTTTGTAAATAGCAAGTAATATTACTAAACTGATTAATTAACTTTAATTTCTGGATATGTAATAATAAAAATTATTGTAATCTAATGTAAGAAGGGTCAAATCATGAAAATAGGTACAATTTCAGATTTACATATTGATCGCCACCCAAAACTCAAACCGGAAAGCTATCTCAATATTTTGGCAGAGGTAGTTAAAGAGAGGAAATTGGATATATTATTGATTGCCGGAGATATTTCTAATGATTATAAAATGAGTTATCAGTTTATTGTCCATTTAAAAGCCATGATACAAATTCCAACTTATTTTATACCTGGGAATCACGATTTGTGGTCCGATGGCTCGGATAAATCATCAACTGAGATCTTAGAATTTTATAAAACACAAGAAGAATGTTTAATAGGACGTCCATTAATTGTTAATGATGAGTGGGCCATCGTTGGTCATACAGGTTGGTATGATTATAGTTTTGCAGATAAGCGATTTTCATTAGACAAAATTAAAAAAGGCAAACATTACGGGGCGACATGGCAAGATAAAGTAAGAATTGACTGGACTACGTCAGACCAACAGTTGTCAAAAGTGGCTGCCCAAATGGTAGATGAAGATATCAAGAACGTTGATGACCGTAATATTATTTTAATGACACATGTGGTTACACATCCACAATTTGTTGTACCTACACCACATCGAATTTTTGATTTTTTTAATGCATTTATTGGGACGCAAGATTTTGATTATATTTATGAGAAATATCCTATTAAATATAGTATTATGGGTCATGTTCATTTTCGAAAAGAACTAAGAGATAGTGATACAGTTTATATGTGCCCGTGTCTAGGTTATCAAAGACAATGGAGAACGTCTGATTTAGCTAAAGAAATCAATCATGCGTTAAAAGATTTCCATATTTAAAATTTAATTATAATTAAAAAATATCTCGAGACAACAACGCTTTGTCTCGAGATTCCACTTTCTATTATGGTTGAACGAATACACACATTTGGCCTGGTGCGTTATAACTACGTTCTAATTTTTGTTTTTTAATTCTGATTATCTGTTTATGATTTGGAATGATTGAAGGTATGACAATTCCTTTAGTTAGTTGTGTCCACAAAGGATCAATATAATAGTAATAAGTATCATCATAACCTATTAATAATGTGACATGAATGTTCGATACAAGTCTAGTAGGTTTATTATCAAGACGGAACACGCGGTGAAAGGGTCTAGCACCTAAACTTGTATGATATATAATGACAGGTTGTCCTTGATCAATTACGCGTTCAAGTTGTTTTAAGCTAGAACCTGAACCATCTTTAACACGATTGTCATATTGCTTGAGGAAAGGAACGAATGCAGCAGGAAAGATGGTTTGGTGGTAACCTAACTTCACTAACAGTGGGTGGCCTACGTAACCTTTATATGGATTGTTAGGATGTTTAGGCCATTTGCTCATAATTTCCGTTGCTTTAATTGAATGATGATTAAATTGTAGTAACATTGCTGCAGATACGCCTTCACATCCCATAACCATAGGGATTGGAAATAATTGACTTATAGGTTTAACTGGTAAAATGGTTTTCTTCATAATTTCTTCCTCAACAAACTGGTATTCATTTAATATTTAATATTATATAACGTGCCATTCATTTAGTATATTAAAATGTTTGTTCTATTTGATGAGGTTATTATTTTGAAAATGGGTTATAAGATAATTGAGTAAAATTAAAATGGGGGAGATGAACATGGACTACAGAATAGAAAATATTGAGAGCACAAAAGTCATAGGCGCTTATAGACATTATAAAAGCGGAGGACACGCTCAAAGTAATATTCCGGATTTCTGGGAAGATGTGCATACTATGAAATTAGATGAACGATTATTGCAAAAAAGCGATAACCAATTGAACGGTTTGTTAGGTGTTTGTCTGCCTAAAGAAGATAGAACAATGGATTACGCTATAGGTGTGCCAAGTACAGAAGATCCTCATGATGGTTTAGAGACATTCAACTTAGAAGGTGGAAAGTATTTAGTTGTCGAAGCTAAAGGACCTGTCCCTAAAAGTGTTCAGCAAACAATGAATGATATACATCATGAACTTATTCCTAGAGAAAATATTGAAATAAAACAAGCCCCATTCTTTGAGCTATACGGACCAGGTGATACACAAAGTGAATCTTACGTCACTGAGATATGGATGCCAATTCAATAATAATAATGAAACCTCACTTCTACATTTTGAAGTGAGGCTTTACTTTTTAATGAGATATAGTGTTTTTTGAATAAAGCTTAAAATAAATGAATTGTAGTAAAACTAGTAAGATAGCAGTAACACTAATTATAAGTAAGTAGGGAGTCATATCATGTTCACCATTTAAACCAACTAATGGAGAGATAATTCCTCCTAATATAAATTGGAACAAACCTAGCAAGCTAGAGGCATTACCACTACCTCCTGTTCGCTCTTCCATTGCCATTGAAAAGCCTAATGGCGCAATTGAAGTAACTGGCGAAATATTAATGAAAAATGCGATGAGTAATACATATAAAGGAAGATGTAAAGCTAACGTCGCAATAAGTAATATTACGCCTACAATTTGCACAATCGTTAAATAAATTAATAATTTTTGACGACTAATTTTTTCTACTAGTAGTGCAACAATTTGGCTAACTACGATTAATCCTACACCGTTAATAGCAAGCATCACGCTGAATTGAGGTGCACTCATGTGATAAATTTTTTGAGTAATAAAAGGAGATGCTGATGAATAACTAAATAACATCACATAGGTTAAACCTTGTAGCAACATAGGAATAACGAATGTCGGTTTTTTAAGTAAATACAAGAAATCTTTAAGTATATCTTTAAATTGAAGACGTGTTTGCATTGTTTGAGTATGGGCTGGCATTTTTAAGAAAATACCAATTAAAACTATAAAAGCGATAAGCGTTAAAAATGCAAATATCATTCTCCAGTTAGATATAGATAATACAAAACCGCCTAGCAATGGTGCTAATATGGAAATAATACCGTTAACTACCATTAATGAGGCTAAAAATTTAGCTAATTCATTACCATGGTATTTATCTCCAACAGACGCTTTGGCGATGACGATAGCACCGCCACTTGTTAAACCTTGTATCAATCGTAGAATTAAAAATAACGTTAAGTGACCGGTAAATATAGATAAAAAAGTGGCTACTAAATATATCATCATCAATATCGTGGCAATTCGTTTACGACCAAAGACATCTGAAATAGGTCCAAATAAGAATTGCCCAAGCGCGAGTCCAATCATTGCAAAGGATAGTGTCAATTGGATTTCTGAAGTTGTAGTTCCAAAATCATGTTGTACTTTAGGTAAAGAAGGTGTATATGTATCGATCGTAAGTGGACCGAATGCTGTCATGACACCTAAGATAATGATTAATATCATTGAAAAGTGCTTGGCACTTGAATGAGTCATAAATAATCTCCTTTGAACAAATTACAACATCAATTATATACGTTTTACATGTGTTTGTAAGTACTAAACTTAAATACTAATTTGTGTATACATAAAAACCTAGCAAAGTCGTTACCCTAAACGACCTTGCTAGGTTAGTGTGATTAATTACTTTGTCCATCAGAGCTTGAACCGTTTAATATACTTTCTAATTTTGATTTAATGCTATCAAATTTAGTGTTGATATCTTCAAGCATACTATTAATTTTACTTTGATTTTCATTGTTTTGTTGTGCGTTATTAGCATTTTTTAGTTTATCAAGTTGTTTTTGATAAAATTGTGTGAATTTAGAATCAGCATTATTTTCTTCTTTTTGTTTTAATTTATCAATTTCATTTTGTAATTTGCTAATTTGAGATTCACTATTTTTATTATTTTTAATATCACTTTTCGCCGAGTCAACTTGTTTGTTGATATCATCATTTTGACTTTCAACTTGTTTTTTATAATTTTGAGACACATTAGGATCATTATTTACTTTATCATCATTGTGATTCATGATGGCACGGGTAACAAAAATGGCTACTATAATAAGTAAAATAACTATGATAGCAATAAGCCATTTTTTAGTTCGACCTGATTTTTCATTTTCCTCTTCAAGTTGTTGTTCACGACGATAATCACGACCATTATAGTAACGTTCTGGTTCATCATCAAATTCTCGTTGATTAGAACGTTGACCGTTCATTTTATTTGGAGATTGAGCTCGATTTCGAAATTCGTCTTCTTCAGCTCGACGTCGGTGGTTTTGATATTGATTATCGTATTTGTATGAATCTCTATACTTATCTGTTCTTTTCATAATGTCACCTCATTGTAATGGTAAACTTCAATTTTATGGTTTTAATTTCAAATTCAATTTGATGAGACGGGCGATATTTGTTGCAGTTCTTTGCATGAATTGTGGTCCATTTTCAAGGGTGGTCTTTAAATCAGAAGGATACTCAGTAATGCTAAAGACAGTGTCAATGCCGTGGCGGTAAACTTCTTGATACTGATCACCGAGGCTACCACAAATTGCAATAACCGGGATGTCATATGCCTTTGCAACTTTCGCAACGCCTATGGGTGTTTTACCATAAATCGTTTGCTCATCCATTTTACCTTCCCCTGTAATAACAATTTGAGCATCTTTCACTCTCTCTTGAAAACGTGTTTCATCTAGAACTACATCTATACCTGCTTGCAAATTAGCATCAAGAAAAGCTAGTAAAGCAGTACCCATGCCACCAGCTGCGCCTGCACCTGGTATATCTTTGACAGACTTTTGTAATTCTTCTTTAATTTTATCATGATAGTGACTTAATGCGGAATCCAACTTTGGTATCATCTTTTCAGTAGCGCCTTTTTGAGGTCCATATATTACAGTAGTGCCTTGGTCACCCAATAATGGGTTTGTAACGTCACAAGCTACTTTAATTTCAACGTTTTGTAGCAAAGGATTGAGATGAGAGGTGTCAATCTTATCAATTGTGTTTAACGCTGCTCCACCAGGTTTAATTTCATTATGCTCAACATCTTTAAAAGAAACTCCTAATGCTTGCAACATACCCACGCCACCGTCATTGGTCGCGCTTCCTCCTATCCCTAAAATGATTTTCTTTACACCATGTTTAAGTGCTTCATTAATGAGTTGTCCAGTTCCATAGGAGGAAGTTTGAAGTGGATTTCTCTCCTCATGGGTTAATAAATGAAGGCCAGATGCCTCAGCCATTTCTATAATAGCTGTTTCATATTGATCACTTCTTGCATAACTTGCATCAATATTTCTAAAGAGAGGGTCTTTAACTTGAACGGTATAGGAAGTCGCCTTTAAAGCTTCTTTCAAAGCTTCAGTTGTTCCTTCGCCACCATCCGCCATAGGTATAAGGTCGTAAGTAACTTGATCATTAAACACTTCTTGAAAGCCATTTTGAATTGCAGTAGCTGCCTCTGTCGCTGTCATACTCTCTTTAAACGAATCTGGGGCAATAACTATTTTAAATTGTGACACGCAATCACTTCCTATTATTATGTTTTATTGCTATTTTTTTAAAAATAAACTTCAACTAAAGTCACACTTATAATTATCTTTTGGAAAGGGATAGTCATTTATATGTTTTTAAGTCTATAATAAAATTAAATAAATTAAGCTTACGATAAAACATCATGAACATGCAGAGAGGACATCTTATGAAACAACTTAAACAACACGAACAATTATGTTGGTATATAGGTATTATATTATTTTATTTCATTATGGCTATTCTAACACCATTATCTTTTGTTGACTGGCATTGGTATTTAAATTCACACATAAGTTCACTTGGGCAAGATTTAATGAGAACGAATGGAAGATATCTCGGGAATTTTTTAGAGATTCTCGCTATGCATAGCGCTATTTTCAAATATTTGAGTTATACTGCTTTATCGTGTTTAATGGTATACTTTTGTACCATAATAGTGAATGTAAATAAAAAGTTTATATATATTTTGATATGTTTTACATTTTTAATAATGATTCCAAGTGGAGTTTATAGTGAAACTTATGGATGGTTAGCAGGATTCTACAATTATATTCCTTCATCAATAATCTCATTATTCATCTTATATACTATCATTTATATTCTTTATGGAGATGAAGAGGCTAGTATTAATCATCTTTGGCTGTTTCTAACAGCTTGTTTGTTTGGGCAGTTATTTATTGAAAATATCACTATATACAATAGTCTTATCATTTTAATTGGTGCTAGTATATATGGCATCCAACATAAAAAGCTAAACTACTATTTAATTGTAGGCTTTATGCTAAGTTGCATTGGCGCAATCATTATGTTTTTAAATCCTATTTACTTTAAAATCATCGATGGTAAAACAGTCTACCATTCTATTTCAGATAAAGTAGGCATTATACATAAAATAGGAACGACTTTATTAATGGACTTTCCTAAGTATATATTTCTTAATCAATATTTAATACTCGTAGTTATTTCGGTTATCATTACAATACTTTTGGTTCGTAATACAATTTTTGTAAACCAACATGTTGTTATTAAATTTGCAATTATGTATGGTTTGTACAGTTTACCGTTTTATAAATTACTCATCTATGATCAATTCCATTTTGAAATATATACAAAATCATTTTCAATAGCTTTATTAAACTTCTTGATTTGTGCAGTTTTCTTTGCGGTCTTGATATATAGTACAGTCATATTAATATCAGAAAAATTTTTAAGAGCCATCGCTTTAGGATGTTTAATTTCAATCGTGTTATCGACGCTACCATTATTGGTTGTGGCTCCAATAGGAAATAGAAACTTTTATTTCATATACGTGCTGTGGTTAATATTTTTACTTTGTTTTGTAAAGCAATTTGATGGAAATATCAATAAAGTAACGACTATCGTTAAGGCAATTGCATGTGCTCATAGTTTGATATTAGTTATAGGATTTAGCTTGATTTATCAAAGTAGTGTCAATAGAATTGAAAATGTTGAAGAACAATTAAAAAATGGTAAGCGTCATCAAAGTATTATATTAGAGAGATTACCTTTCGAAAAATATACGCATTTAACAACACCGTCAACGAAGACGGATTTAAATGACTTCAAAGCATATTATGATTTGCCAAAAGATCTAAAGTTTAAAGTAGTACCATTTGGTTATGATGGAGAATAATTAAAGGAGATAGAGAATGAGATTAACCCAGACACATTTTGAAATTATCAAATTTGTAATAGTGGGTGGAATCAATACTTTAAATTACTATATTGTATATTTATTACTTCTAAAGTTATTAGGTGTTAATTACTTGGTCAGTCATATCACAGGATTTATTGTGAGTTTCATCATTTCTTATTACTTAAATTGTTATTTTGTTTATAGGGTAAAACCAACGCTAAAAAAGTTTTTAAGTTTTCCACTTACACAGGTGGTTAATATGGGAATGCAAACATTACTTTTATACATATTTGTGCAGTGGTTTCATTTCCCTTCAGAGATAGCCCCATTTGTAGGATTAATTATTACGATACCGGTAACATTTATTTTGTCTAAGTGGATCTTACGAGATTAATTGAGTTTAGATAAAGCAACCGACTAAGTACGTTGTACTGAGTGGGTTGCTTTTTTTAAAAAGAGATTTGAGATTGTGATTAAATTTGAATAAATATAAATTATAAATTAGGCAAATCTAAAAATTTCATTAGTTTATTTTCATAAAAAATATAGAAATAAAAAAACGTTGTAATACCTCAGTTATTGTTTCATACTAAAGTTATTAAAGCATATTAAGGTGGTAAATAAGCATGTTTCAAAGTGAAAATTTGAAGATTGCTCAACGTGGTGCCTATCTTAGTTTAGTCGTGTATATTATTCTTTCAATAGCCAAATATGTTACTGGATATATATACCAATCTGCAGCGGTTCGAGCAGATGCGTTAAATAATATGACAGATATTATCGTCTCAATTGCAGTTATTGTCGGACTAAAAATTTCTATTAAACCTGCAGATAAAAATCATCCATACGGTCATTTAAAATCTGAGAATATTTCGACATTACTTGTATCTTTTATTATTATGTTTGTCGGGATACAGGTTGTAACGGAAAATGCACCAAGACTTATTACACAAGATAGACATGTACCTAATGTAATTACAATTATTGTCAGTGTAGTCAGTGGTATGATTATGTTAGGTGTATTTTATGTTAATCATAGACTCGCTAAAAAAACTAATAGCAGCTCGTTACGATCTGCAGCAAAAGATAACTTATCCGATAGTTTAGTCAGTATCGGTACAGCTATAGGTCTTATATTCACGCAAATAGGATTTCCAATTGTAGATATTATTTTAGCGACACTTCTAGGTTTATTAATTATTTATACCGGGTTTGGGATTTTTAAAGAGTCAATCTTTACTTTAAGTGACGGATTTAATGAAAGAGATCTAGAAGACTATCGTAATGATATATTAGAAGTAAAAGATGTTATCGACGTTAATAATATTAAAGGGCGTTATCATGGAAGTAGTATTTTTCTTGATGTAACTATCGTCGTGAAACCGAATCTGTCATTGTATGAAGCTCATCAAATTTGTGATAGAGTAGAGCATCATTTACATGAAAAAGGTATTTCTTCAGTATATGTTCATCCTGAACCTTATAATCAAGAAGATAATAATAAAACGATTAAAGAGTAAAAACATAATTAGAGTGAGAAAATGATTTAAAATAAACCCCTAAATGAATTGATTTTAAAAAGTTCATTTAGGGGTTTTGGCTATATTAATACGTAGAGAGATGTTGAATTATTAAGATAATAGTTGAAATATAGCTTTAGTTAATAGTAGATCGTATCTTAAACAATCATTATATTTTTATAGGTTTAACCTAATTATAAATTACCAATACCCGTTAGCTTCGCGGAAAGAAATAGCATCATCTATAGAACCATAACGTTCTTTGGCATAATTAATCATACCTTTAGTTTGAGTAGCGACTGAACCATATCCCCATGATTGATTAGTTTGACCTAATCCATGATATTGTCCATTAGATGCATTTGGGTCTCCGCCTGATTCAGGAAGTACGATTTTTTCCCAAAGTGCTTTTGTACCTCCAGCTTTTATGAATTCTTGATATACTTCGCTTGTTGACTCACTACTTGCATTTGAGCTATGGCTAGATGATGTTTGAGTAGCCGTAGAATTATAATTTTGATTAGTATTTTCGGCAGCATGTGCATTACCGGCTTCTAAACCTGTAGCGCCTATTGAAACTGTAGCTAGAATTGCTAGTATTGATTTTTTCATAATTAATAACTCCTTTTACTAGAATCTGTCTGAAAATGCAGTTCATGATGCAGGTATCACAGATCTATTTTAATTTGTGTCTTTCTCAAGTTGTAAATACACTATATCATCGCAATTGTTTTCATAGGTTACATCAAAGTAAAAATACAAAGTCAGATATTTTATTCATAAAACAAACATTTCAATATATCAATGTCTTGTGACAATATATTACGAAAATAGCCATACAATTACTTGGGAAAATAAGTTTTAACGGTCTATAATAATAGTAGTGAGAGAGAAAAATGAGGTCAGTTATTCATGTAATCATTAAGTCATGTTAGCAATCTCATTGTTATATTTACGCTCATGTTTTGAGATTGTGTAGTGGTTGATTACGTAATTTTAAATTAGGAAGGTGTTTTTTATGCCAAAATTAATATTATGTCGTCACGGACAAAGTGAATGGAATGCTAAAAACTTATTTACCGGTTGGGCAGATGTGAAGTTGTCTGAACAAGGAATTGAAGAAGCTAAAACTGCAGGTGAAAAAGTAGCAGATAATAAATTAGAAATTGATGTTGCCTATACATCGTTATTAACTAGAGCTTTAGAAACAACACAATATATTTTAGCAGGTTCTAATCAACAGTGGATTCCAGTGCATAAAAGTTGGCGATTAAATGAACGTCACTATGGTGGATTACAAGGTTTAAATAAAGATGATGCACGTGAAAAATGGGGAGAAGAACAAGTTCATCAATGGAGACGTTCTTATGATGTGCAACCACCAGCAGAAAGTGAAGAACAACGTGAAGAATATTTAAACAATCGTAGATATAGACATTTAGATAAAAGAATGATGCCATATTCTGAAAGTTTAAAGGATACATTAGATCGCGTTGTGCCTATTTGGACTGATCGAATTTCACAACATCTATTAGATGGTGAAACTGTACTTGTGTCTGCACATGGTAACTCCATTAGAGCATTAATTAAATACCTTGAAAATTTATCTAGTGAAGAGATTGTTGGTTATGAAATAAAAACAGGTGCGCCACTTGTTTATGAATTAACTGATGATTTGGAAGTGAAAGATAAATACTATTTATAATAGACCAGAATAGAGTAAGCCATTAAATGATAAGTTTAAATCATTTAATGGCTTTTATTATGTGAAGTTATAAGTTGAAAGAATAATAAGGAAATTGTCTGGGAAATATGTCTTACTCATTTCGGGTAAATGATTAACATATCAAATTAAATATAAGTGTTAGAATTTAAAAGATTTTATTTCGCTCTTTTATGTTGTTTTATTATTTTCAGAGCACGTTTTCTTGTTTTTATATTCGGGCTATTCAAATTGCGTCTAGCAGTTTGTAAATCTAATTTCATTTTATCTTCCTCCTTGTGTATCTATATTATGGAAGAAAATAATGCTTTTGTAAATAGTAATTATTACGATTTAACAGAAATACATAAGTCGTAGTATTTTTTTAGAAACAAAAGTGAGCCAACTAAATGATTAACTTATTCAAAATATGTATAATAGGCAAATATCTGTTTGATGTTATAAAAGGGGGAAGGTCATGTCTTTAAAAACAAAGTTAGTCATGATTATCACTATGTTACTTGGTGGATTTTTTGGTTTGTTAAATGAGACATTATTAACAACAGCTTTACCAAGTATAATGAAAGATTTTCACATTCAGTATTCTCAAGTTCAATGGTTAACAACAGCGTTTTTACTTACCAATGGAGTGGTTATTCCATTATCAGCATTAGTTATACAACGATTTACTACAAGACAAGTTTTCCTAACAGGAATTTTAATCTTCTTTGTAGGTACAATTGTTGGAGGTTTTAGTCCCAATTTTACAACGTTATTATTTGCAAGAATTGTTCAAGCTTTAGGTTCAGGTATTATGATGCCTTTAATGATGACGTCGATTCTAGATATCTTTGAACCTCATGAACGCGGTAAATATATGGGATTCTTCGGACTTGTGATCGGTTTAGCACCTGCGATTGGTCCGACATTATCTGGTTATTTAGTTGAATATTTTAATTGGAGATCTTTATTCCATGTTGTTGCACCGATAGCAGCAATCACGTTTATTATCGCCTTATTCACTGTTAAGAATGTAGGACAAAATATTAAAGTTCCTATTGATGTAATCTCAATTATATTATCTATATTAGGATTCGGTGGTTTACTTTATGGTACGAGCTCCATTTCACATGATGGTTGGGACGATCCAATAGTCTTGTCTACGATTATCGGCGGTATTATTTTAGTGGTGTTATTCATTTGGAGACAATCACGCTTGAATACGCCTTTACTCAATTTTGGTGTCTTTAAAAATAAACAATTTGCAATTGGTTTACTTATTATGGCAGTAACAATGATTTCTATGATCGGTTCAGAAACAGTATTACCAATGTTTGTTCAAAATTTATTAAATAAGCCCGCATTAGACTCAGGACTCATTTTATTACCTGGCGCAATCGTGATGGCTATCATGTCAATGACTTCAGGAGCAATGTATGAAAAGTTTGGTGCTAAGCCTTTAGCTATCATCGGAATGTTAATTGTAATCATAACAACTTCGTATTTTGTGGTGATGGATGAACATACCTCAACAGTAATGTTAGCTACAGTTTACGCGATTCGTATGATTGGTATAGCATTAGGATTAATGCCAGTAATGACACATACCATGAACCAATTAACTCCTGAAATGAATGCGCATGGCTCGTCTATGACTAACACCGTACAACAAGTGGCAGGTTCAATTGGAACAGCTGGATTAATTACTATTTTAAGTCAAGCGAGTCAACATTTTTCACCTAAAATGAGTGATTATAAAGGTATGAATAAACAAGAAATGGTCAGTCAAATTAAAATAGATACGATGTTGCATGGCTATCATGCAGGATTTTTATTTGCAGTGATAATTACGGTGATCAGTTTCTTATGCACATTTATGCTTAAAAAACGTACTAAAAAAGAAAAAGAACAAACATCATGAACGGTATAAAAAATATATTAGAACTTTCTGAACACTTGATATAAGGGAACTTCTTATTGACTATTACACTCTAAAGGGATAAAATATTTTTATTCCGATTAGAATAATAAGATTAAGGAGTTTAACTAAATGAAGAGACTTTTATTTTGCATTATCGCTTTAGTATTTGTATTGGCAGCATGTGGTAATAACGATTCATCAAGTGATAAAGATAGCAAATCAAGTAGTAAAGATGATAATACATTACGAGTAGGTACTGAAGGTACTTACGCACCATTCACTTTCCACAATAAACAAGATAAATTAACTGGTTACGATATTGATGTTATTAAAGCTGTAGCGAAAGCAGAAAACCTCAAATTAAAATTCAATGAAACATCATGGGATTCTATGTTTGCAGGTTTAGATGCAGGGCGCTTTGATGTCATTGCAAACCAAGTTGGTATCAATAAAGATAGAGAGAAGAAATATAAATTCTCTAATCCTTACACTTATTCAAGCGCAGTATTAGTTGTACGTGATAATGAGAAAAATATTAAATCATTTAATGATGTTAAAGGTAAAAAATTAGCACAAACATTCACTTCTAACTACGGTAAATTAGCAAAAGATAAAGGTGCCGAAATCACTAAAGTTGATGGTTTCAACCAATCAATGGATTTATTACTTTCTAAACGTGTGGATGCTACGTTTAATGATAGTTTATCTTATTTAGATTATAAGAAACAAAAACCTAATGCTAAGATCAAAGCTATTAAAGGTAACGCTGAACAAAATAAATCAGCTTTCGCATTTTCTAAGAAAGTAGATGATAAAACAATTAAAAAATTCAATGATGGTCTTAAGAAAATCAGAGATAATGGTGAATTAGCTAAAATAGGTAAGAAATGGTTTGGTCAAGATGTTTCTAAGTCTAAATAATGAACAGCAACACGCTTTAGATGCGGCTAAGCAAGCATTTGGTCCAATGTTAGAGGGATTGGTGAAATATTCAATCCCTATTACTATAGTTACATTTATTCTAGGCCTTGTTATTGCTTTGTTTACTGCATTAATGCGTATTTCAACAAGTAAAATTTTAAGAGGCATTGCACGCGTATATGTATCAATTATTCGTGGAACACCGATGATTGTTCAATTATTTATTATATTTTATGGTATTCCAGAATTAGGAAGACTCATTACGAATGATGCGGATAATCAATGGACTTTAGCACCGGTTGTAGCTGCTATAATAGGTTTATCATTCAACGTGGGAGCGTATGCATCTGAAATTATTCGTGGTGGTATTATTTCAATTCCTAAAGGGCAAACTGAAGCGGCGTATTCAATCGGAATGAATTATCGCCAAACAGTTCAACGAATTATATTACCTCAAGCAATACGTGTTTCTATACCAGCATTAGGTAATACATTTTTAGGATTAATTAAAGATACTTCACTATTAGGTTTCATTCTTGTGGCTGAAATGTTCAGAAAAGCACAAGAAGTTGCGTCTACTTCATACGAATATTTAACTATTTATATTTTAGTAGCAATTATGTACTGGGTTGTATGCTTTATCATCTCAATTATTCAAGGATGGTATGAATCACGCATTGAAAGAGGGTATCGCTCATGATTGAATTAAAAAATATCCATAAGTCTTTTAATGAGACCGAAGTGATTAAAGGCATTGATTTAACTGTAGATAAAGGTGAAGTTGTAACTTTAATAGGGCGTTCAGGTTCTGGTAAGACAACGTTACTTCGTATGATGAATGCTTTAGAGATTCCAACAGACGGTACAGTCTATGTTAATGGTAAAACTTATACTGAAAAGGATAAAAAATCTCAAATCGAAGTACGCAAACAGTCTGGAATGGTCTTCCAAAATTATAATTTATTCCCACATAAATCTGCTTTAGAAAATGTGATGGAAGGACTTGTTACGGTTAAGAAAATGAAAAAGTCTGAAGCCGAACGTAAATCAATGGAATTATTAGAAAAAGTTGGACTTGATCACGTGAAAGACCAACGTCCTCATGCTTTATCAGGTGGACAACAACAACGTGTTGCCATTGCTCGAGCATTAGCAATGAATCCTAAGGTCATGCTATTTGATGAACCTACATCAGCACTTGATCCAGAATTAGTTAATGATGTTTTGAAGGTAATTAAAGAACTCGCTGATGAGGGTATGACGATGGTCATTGTGACGCATGAAATGCGATTTGCTAGGGAAGTCTCAAATCATACAGTTTTTATTCATGAAGGTAAAATTGCTGAGCAAGGCTCGCCAGACGAAATGTTTAATCAACCTCAAACTGAGGAATTAAAACGCTTTTTAAATGTAATTAAATAAGTTTGATACATGCTATGCTGACGGTTATTTGACGTTTGCATAGCTTTTTTATGTTAAAATAATTATAAATTAATTTTCACAAAGAAGATTTGAGGAGTGAAATAATGGAACACTCGATGAAGTTAAATGTGGAGCCATTCGAAGCCATTCGTAATCATAAGAAAACGGTAGAAATTAGACTGAATGATGAGAAAAGACAAAAAGTTAAAATTGGTGACACGATTGTCTTTACAAATATAGACGACTCGGAGAAAAAAATGAGAGTCAAAGTAACTGAAAAGCGAGTTTTCGATACATTTCAGAAGTTATTTAACTACTATGATAATGCTGAAATAGGTTATGAGACAGACGCGACCTTGGCGCAAAAAGTAGCAAGTATTTATTCCATCTATAACCAAACTGATGAATTAAATTATGGTGTAGTTGCTTTAAAAATAGAGCTTGTATAATATAGAAGGATCACATCTAAAGGGGAGTTTAGATGTGATCCTTTTTAATTTATGATTTGCGATTTTCTAAGGTTTCTTTTAGTTTGTAGAATATAGGTTTTATTGGTTTAACAAAATCACCAATATATTCATAAACGTCAGCATTGAAACCTTCTTTGAATTTTTGTACACCTGCGTCTTCAGCATCTTCACTAAAGTCTCCAGTGATACCATAGAAATTATAACGATTAATATCATGCTCTTTAGCAAATTTAATCATTTCCCACTGTAAACGGTAAGCACCCATATAAGCATTATATTTAGGGTTTGAACCACTAGAGAGATAATATACTTCATGGTCATTATAAATATATAACGCAGCGGCTAGATTAAGTACTTGTCCTTCTTCAGCAATCTTATCTTTAGTTTGATTAATTTTACGTTCATTACTATCATATTGCTGTTTTACTTGCGTGTGTTTAGTTTTATTTTTCTTAGAATTTGGATTTTCTTCTAATGTTTTTTCAACTTCTTTTAGTTGTTTTTCTAAGTTATCATGTTTTTCTTGTAATGTATTTAGGTAGTCTTGTAAGTCTATATAAGCAAGTTTCAGCATTGCATGATCTTCATACGTTTTTTGCATATCTTCGAAGTAAGGTTTTTCACGGAATTTGAAACCATGTTTTTCCTCAGCCATTTGGAACAATTCAAAGAATGTGTCTGTTTCTTCTATAGGAAGTGTTTTAACTTGAACACCCATCTCATAAGTTTTCTTAATATTACGACGTGTTTGGTAATCCATTTCTTTTAATAGTTGATCTTCAGTCTTGTCTTTAAGATCTAATACTGATAGCCAACGAATTTGGCTCATTGTATCATAGCCGACTGTATAACCTTGATGTTTATAACCTAAATCTTCCATTGTTTTGATGAATGGTCGATTGTCGAATGATTCGATAATCTCACCATCAGCGTTTCTCAAGTTTTCTAGTAGGTAAGGATCAACAAGAACGTATAAGCAGTTACGTTTTTTCAAGTAATCTGTAAGAGATTTAAAGAAGAAACGAACTAATGATTGATTATTATAATCCATTACTGGACCTCTATGTGTGTAGAAATATTTAAAGAATTTAAGCGAGCGTGCCTCTGTTAAAAGGCAACCAGCAATGACTTTGTCATCTTCATCTTTAACTCCTACAAGATGAACATCGCCTTTCATTTTATTACGGTTATCAAAATGTATACTTGATTGTGTATAATGTGAAAAATTTTCTGAAGTAAATTGATCGAATTCTTCAGAAGATAAGTTAACAAATTTCATCATTAATCTTCCCCTCTAAATCTATTTAGTTATCTAAATTGTCATGATTTATCTATTTTACCAAACCCAAGTCATCATTACACATAATAACACAAAACATTGCATCATACTTTTGTATGAGATAAATTTACCCCAACTTAAATTTAATTAATAGAAAAATCACAAAAAATAAAAACAACTAGCTTCGTTGTAACACTCATTATGTGATAATATTTATAATGAAAGAATGGAATCTAACATGGGACAATAAATGAAGAATGTATAGATTTTCAAGGTAATTTATTTTTTCTATAGATAAAATAGGTTGAAAAGGTAGGAGTGAGTAGTTTGAAGAAATTAGCAGTTGCTTTATCAGTAGTAGCACTTATATTGGCGGGATGTAGTAGTGGTAAATATACTGATAAAATTGATAAAGCTGTAAAAATGCAAGACAAAAAACAAGAAAAAATAGCTAAGCACGATACAGGAGATGAAGTAAAACACTTTGATAAGAAAGATGCGAATATTTATGTATTTAAAAAAGGGAAATACGTTATTCTTGCATATAAACCATTGAGTGATGATGCTGAAGTGCATTATTACACATATGAGTTTAAAGGCAAAAAAGCGCATTACAAAGAAAACTTTAACTCCAAAGGTTATTATGAAGAACATGAACCTGATTACAAGGAAGAAAACATGAATTAATCGTTGTATAGCTACAAAGGGAGTACTAATGAAAAAATTAATTGGAATTATAGCCATTTTAACCATCATTTTTATATATGGGTGTTCAAAACAACCAAGTTCTATTAAAGCTAAACAAGATGGCAAGCCATTAATAGTTATGTATGGAGATTTTAAATGTCCATATTGTAAAAAAGTAGAAGATAAAGTGATGCCAAAGTTGAGAAATAAATATATTGATAAAAATAAAGTTAAGTTTCAATATGTGAACCTTGCCTTTATAGGAAAGGACTCAATTATTGGTTCAAGAGCACAACAAGCAGTAAATCATTATGCACCAAAGTATTCACTCCAATTTCAAAAGTTAATGTTTGAACATCAAAAAGACGAAGATAAGAAATGGATTACACATACATTAATAGATAAACAAATTGATAAATTAAACATTAGTAATAAAACTAAAGATAAGATTAAAGCAAATTATAAAACTAAAAATTCAACATCATGGAAAGCTGCTGAAAAAGATAAAAAACTAGGTAAGGAACATCATATTAAACAAACTCCTACAGTATTCATTGAAGGTAAAAAAGTTAAAGATCCATATGATTTTAGTAGTTATCAAAAACTTTTAGAAGAGTAATTTTCTTTAATGATGATTAGGGAATAAATAATTTTAAAGAATATAATATGTCAATCTTCTTTGCAAATGTCGACAAGGCTTAAGCTTTTGTCGGCATTTTTTATTTTTAAAAGTTACTTGCAGATGATGCACTACAAAACTACCAATAGTTCTATTTTCCAAATGATTGTGAGAAATATTTTTAAAAGCCCTTGTCAATTAAGAAATAAAAGTATATACTTTTAAATCGTAATAATTACTATTTAGGAGGTTGTTTATGAAAAGACTATTGAGTTTATTAGTCATTCTCCCTTTATTTGCCCTCATTTTAACGGCGTGTGGAAATGATGATAATAAAAAAGAAGATGGTAAGATTACTATCAATACTACAGTTTATCCACTTAAATCTTTTGCAGAACAAATTGGTGGTAAACATGTAAACGTTAAATCAATTTATCCAGCAGGTACTGATTTACATAGCTATGAGCCAACACAAAAGGATATCTTAAATGCGAGTAAGGCAGATTTATTTATCTATACAGGTGATGATTTAGATCCAGTTGCTAAAAAAGTAGCAGGAACAATCAAAGATAAAGATAAGAAATTATCTTTACAAGATAAATTAAGTAAAAGTAGTTTACTTCCTGATCATCACCATCATGGAGAAGAGCATGAGGAACACGAACATCATCATCATCATGGTGAATATGACCCGCACATTTGGCTAGACCCAAAAATGGATCAAACATTCGCTAAAGAAATCAAAGATGCTTTAATTAAGAAAGATCCAAAACATAAGAAAGAATATGAAAAGAATTACAAAAAACTTAACAAAGAACTTGCTAATTTAGATAAAGAAATGAAGAAAGTAACTAAAGACAAGAAAGATAATGTTGTATTTATCTCACATGAGTCAATCGGTTATCTAGCTCATAGATACGGATTTAAGCAAGAAGGTGTTCAAAATATGAATGCAGAGGATCCATCGCAAAAAGAATTAACTCAAATTGTTAAAGAGATAAGAGCTAGTAAAGCGAAATATATTCTTTATGAGGATAATGTAGCAAATAAAGTTACAGATACAATTCGTAAAGAAACAGATGCTAAACCGCTTAAGTTTTACAACATGGAATCTTTAAATAAAGATCAACAAGAAGAAAAAGACTTGTCTTATCAAAAATTAATGAAAGAAAATATTAAAAACTTAGAAAAGTCATTATCAAGTAATGTGAAAGAACAATAATTAATTCTTAACCACCGAAGCATGGTTTTTTGTTACGTTGGTTAAATTGAGAGCCTCCATTCATATGAGTGGGGGCATTTTATTATTTGTTATTTGACGAATTTTGTTACTATATAATCATTAAAATAAAAGATAAAGTGTGAGGGTTCGTTATGCCAATTAAAAAAGAAAAAAATAGAATTATTTTTTCTAGAACATTTCAAGCATCTATTGAAAAAGTATTTGATGCTTATACTAAGAAAGAATTATTTGAACAGTGGTTTCATCCTAAAGGCGCTTCAATAGAGGTTTATCATTTTAACGCTGTTGAGGGTGGAGAGGCGTTTTTCGCGATTCAAGCGCCTAACATGACAAGTTATACTGTTACTGAATATCAAAAAGTAGACAAACCTAATTATATTGAATATCTAGATTACTTTGCTAATTCTAAAGGTGAGAAAGATACTTCAATGCCTGGTATGCAAATTTTCATGAATTTTGAAGAGCAAAATGGCCAAACAACAGTTACCTCAACATCAGTATTTCCAACTCAAGAAGCAGCTCAACAAGCATTAGATATGGGCGTTGAGCAAGGGATGGACTCAACTTTAGATCAATTAGATAAGTTACTTAAATCTTAGTTGTCAAAAATCTGTCAGAGTCAGTCGCTTCTTTTTCAATTATAATTGGTATAGAAATCAATTATTTGTTAAAGAGGTATTATTATGAAAAAAAGATATTTAAAAGTATTGGGATTGTACACATTTACTACAGGCATTTCGTCTATCGTAATTAACTCAAATTGTGTATCTAATAAAATGCTGAGATTTATTTTAAGAACTGCATTGGGTTATGGCATTTTCGCGTATAGTTTACATTTTTTAGCACAACGTAAACATTAACTATAACTAAAGGTGAATAGCTTTATATCGCCCTAGGTACAGGGCGATATTTTTATTAGAAATTTTATTATAGAGATACACAATACATAGATGAATTAATATAATGTATTATAATAAATGTTGAGTTTAATTAAGGAGAGATCGCATGATACATAATAATAAAAATGTTCAGGATACACATGCAACAAAGACAATTGTTCAAAATATTGCCGGTCAAGTACAAATGAAAGAGGTTATGGCTGATAAAACTCCGAGTCGATATGCTTTAAAATCAATGATGGCCGGTTTTTTACTTTCAATTGTTACAGTGTTTATGTTAGCAATCAAAACCCAATTTGCTTCAACACATATTGACGGCTTAATCAATTTGATGGGTGCAATTTCATTTAGTTTAGGGCTAGTGCTTGTTGTATTAACTCATTCTGAATTACTTACAAGTAATTTCATGTATTTAACCGTCGGCTGGTATTATAAAGTTATAAGTATGAAGAAAGTGACGTGGATATTCATCTTTTGTTTTATAGGAAATATTGTTGGTGGATTTATACTATTCTTCTTACTTAAATTTTCTCATGTAATGACACCAGAGATGACCAATAGTTTAACGACACTGGTACATAAGAAAACAGTTGAATCTACATGGTTGAGTATATTAATTAAAGGTATATTTTGTAATTTCTTTATCAATATTGGCATCTTCATTTCTCTACAATTTAAAGAGGGCTTAGCAAAAGCGTTTTTCATCGCTTGTGGTGTAATTGTCTTTGTATTTATGGGTTATGAACACGTAGTATTTAACGCAGGTCTTTATGCAGGAATGATATTCTTTAATATCGAGGCATTGTCTTGGTTAGACGTGTTAAAGAATATTGTTTTTGCATTTATTGGTAACTATATCGGTGGCGGTATATGTGTTGGTTTAGTTTACGCGTATCTTAATGGGAAACGTGATAGTTTAACTGAATAATTGGTTAAGCAGGTTCATATAGATGGATCTGCTTATTTTTTTAAAAGATGGTTAAAATTGAAAACAACTTTAAATATAGTTTGAGCTTCTTAAGCTTAATCAATGGACGTTCGTTTGATTAAAAGTTAGCCTATTATTCAAGTAGAATGTTAGATTTTGGGAGTGAAATTATGTCAGAGACAAATATAAGAATTGCCAACATGGAAGATGCAGAGGAGCTACATCAATTAATGTATGATGCTTTTACACCATTAAGAGAGCTAGGAATTGATTGGCCTTCAGTCAATGCAGATTTAGAAATGGTTAAAAATAATTTAGAAAACAATACGACCTTTGTTATGGTAAAGGGTAATGAAATTATTTCCACAATTACTGTACGTTATCCTTGGGGCAGTGTGAGAAGTATTTCTGGATATCCTTTTATATGGTGGTTTGCGACTAAACCATCTTATGATGGTCAGGGCTATGGTAGTCAATTGCTACGTTATGTTGAAGAGGATTTTTTAAGAGATACATTAAAAGCGGCAGCTGTAACTTTAGGTACCTCTGCAAGACTCCATCCTTGGTTACTTAAAATTTATGAAAAAAGAGGCTATGAAGTATATGCTGAACATGAAAATGATGATGGTGATTTAGGAGTCATAATGCGTAAAATTTTAATCCCTGAACGTTTTGAAGAACAAATATTAGGGCAACCACCATTTTAAGACAACTATGAGTATCATTGTCTAAGTATTAAAAGTCTTTATTAGTAAAATAAAAAACTCCTTATAAAGTAGACATTTCAAAGTGAATACTTTATAGGGAGTTTTTTATATAATTATTCTTTTTTACTTACTTTGTAATCAATAAGGTAAATTGATTCAGGAGTGACATTGAAATTTTTAACTTTACTACTTACGCCATCAATTTGATCATTGTACGTAATATAACTATTTGGAATGTCTCCTTTAGACTTTTCTAAAATTTCATTGGTTACTGATGCACGTTGTTTTTCACCAAAAGAGGTGTTTAATTTTTTAATAAGTTGAGTGACTCCTTTATTATTATAATGTCCTTTATTGAGTGCACCATTAGGCAAATATGCAGTATTGAAGAAATAGCCAGTATCTCCTCGAGGTATAGTTAAATAACTATACATAGACACATCCCAAGCTTTTGGATCTTTTAGGTAACCATCTATATCATCTACATTACGTAACTGAATATCAATATTAGCTTTTTTAGCTTCTGATTGGATCACTTGGCCAATTTTAGGTAATTCTGGACGACCATCGTATGTGACCATGTTAATTTTAAGTGGATGTGACTTACTAAATCCTTCTTGTGCTAATAATTTTTTAGCCTTTTCAATATCTTGGGGTTGAACTTTATCGTTTTCCACATTTTTTAATCGATCATTAAATGGAGTTGAGGCAGGCTTAGCATAATTTTTAGAAATGTTTTTAGCGATTTCTTTACGATTAATAACCATGTCTAATGCTTCTCGAACATTTTTATTAATCTTTTTACTTTGATGATTGTATAACAGTAGATGTGTTCGGAAACCTGACGTACTTTGGATATTAGCTTTCTTAGAATTTTTTACATCACTTATACGATCGATAGGAACATCTGTGGTTAAATCCGATTTACCAGATAATAAGTTATCAACGCGTGTATTACCATCTTCATGATAAGTGACATTTACTTTATTGAGTTTTGGTTTTCCTTGCCAATAATCTTTGAACTTTGTGAGTTCAAGCTTCTGTGCGCGTTTATAGTTATCTATTTGGTATGGACCTGTTCCGACTGGTTTGTCGGTAACTTTACTTTTGGCTTTAGTATCATAAATTGCCGCAAACGGACTAGCTAGTTCTGATTTTAATTCTGGATAAGGTTCTTCTGTAGTAATCGTCACTTTTTGACCTTTAGCAGAAATTGATTTAATAGGTAATGACCCCTTTAATAAATCACTCTTTTTCATTCCCTCTTCTAAACTTGATTTCACAGCATTCCCAGTCACTTTATGACCATTTTGGAATTTAATATTATCTTTTAATGTCAATTCGAGGGTGTTATCAGATTTTTGATGTGTGCTTTTAACTAGTAAAGGTTTAACTGTACCGTCTTTTGACATTTTGAAAAGTGATTCCAAAGCACCTACTTTAACAGGAATATCGGTTTCATAGGGGGCGATTGATTTTGTTTTCAAGGGAATTTCAACATTTAATGTATTTTTATCAGAGTTTGATTTCCCTCCACAACTTGCTAAAATAAAAGATACTAATATGGTAAGGATTAAAATTTTCTTCATGAAACAAGTCCTTTCTTAACATGAACATTGAATTTATTGAAGCAACTTATGTCTAACATTAAAAGTAACATTTATTTAGTATTTATGTTTGAAGTGATTGCGTTATGATGTTAAACCTTATTATTTTTAATTTTAGACATATTTGTTAACTACCAATATATTGATTATATAACTTATAAAGAAAAATTTAAAATTTTCGTCAGATTTAATGACATGATATTTATTATGAGGAATTCCCCTCATGTTTGAGATAAGGGTATTCCCTACTTTTCAAAAATAATGTGAATAAAATCACAATTAATCAAAAAATTATTATACAATGCAGATGAAAGGATTGGTAATAGTGATAGGTAATATCTTAGTGGCACACGGTATGAGGAAAGGTCAACAAAATGAGGCACTAGAGGAGTTTATTACTACACTTTTAAAAGATGAAGATTATCATTATGAGCTTGCATTTTTAGAAAGTGATACACAAAATCTTGAATTGACTATGGAAAAAATGATTAACCAAGGTGTGACACGATTTAGAATTGTACCCTTACTTATATTCAGAGCGATGCACTATATAGGCGACATACCTGAGATTTTAAAAAGCATGAAAGAGAAATATCCTCATATTAATAGTGAAATGAGTGAGCCACTTGGTACGCATCCTTATATGAAGGATTTAGTTGAAAGAAGAATGGCAGATGTAGACTTACCAGCTAATGCGAATGTAGCAACAGTCATCATTGCACATGGTAACGGTAGTGGTCGTTTCACAAAAGCCCATGAAGAATTAAAAGAATTTGTGAAAAGTATTGATTCAAATAAACCAGTATACGCGAGAGCACTATATGGTGTAATGACATTTAAAAATGATTTGGATGAAATATCTAAAAAATACGATGATTTAATCATCGTACCGCTATTTTTATTTGATGGCCGTTTAGTTAATAAAGTTAAGCGTTTAATATCAGAAATGGATATTCATTGTAATCTTCATATTACACCATCTATTAATTTTGACCACATTTTAAAATTAATTATTCGCGCACGTATAGAACAATTAGCTGTATAAATAATCACTAAATACTTAGCTTCCTTAGTTTAGACTCTTTTACCAATCCTTTAGTAATAAATTATAGATTAATTTTTACATTAGAGGAGCATATATATGTCTAAACAAAAATTAGTAATGATTGGTAACGGTATGGCAGGTATACGAACTATAGAAGAACTGATTAGTCGAGATGCGAATCGCTATGATATCACAGTAGTCGGTAAAGAACCTTATCCAAACTATAATCGAATTATGTTATCCAATATTTTACAAAATAAAATGACTGTCGAAGAGACGATTATGAACAGTTATGAATGGTATGAAGAAAATCATATTACACTTATCAATGATGACCCAGTTGAAAAGGTAGATCGACAATCTAAAAAAATTATTACACAAAAAGGTATAGAACTAGAATATGATATTTGTATTTTCGCAACAGGTTCTAAAGCTTTTGTGTTACCCATTGAGGGGTCTAACTTACCGAGTGTTATCGGGTGGAGAACGATACAAGATACAGAACAAATCATCGATATCGCTAGTAAAAAGAAAAAAGCTATTGTCATCGGTGGTGGGCTACTTGGATTAGAGTGCGCACGTGGTTTATTAGACCAAGGTATGGATGTCACAGTACTTCATCTTGCTGAATGGTTAATGGAGATGCAACTGGATAGAAAAGCTGGCGATATGTTGAGGGCGGATCTTGAAAAGCAAGGCATGAAATTTGAATTGCAAGCCAACTCAAAACGCATTATAGGTGATGAGGATGTTGAAGCTGTTGAATTAGCGGACGGACGTGTGATTGAGACAGATTTAGTCGTTATGGCTGTAGGAATTAGACCTTATACAGAGGTGGCTAAAGATGCTGGATTAGATGTTCAAAGAGGTATTGTAGTCAATGATTTTCTACAAACGTCCGATTCAAATATCTATGCAATTGGAGAATGTGCTGAACACAATGGTAAAGTTTATGGTTTAGTTGCACCACTTTATGAACAGGGTAAAGTTCTTGCTGACTATTTAACTGGAAATGAAACAGAGGGTTACAAAGGTTCAACAACTTTCACTTCTTTAAAGGTTTCTGGTTGTGATTTATACAGTGCTGGTCAGATTGTTGAAAATGATGACATACACGGTATCGAGATTTTTAATAGCATTGACAATATTTATAAAAAGGTATATTTAAATCAAGGACAAGTTGTAGGAGCAGTACTTTATGGAGATACAGATGATGGATCTCGATTTTATAATATGATGAAGAAACATGAATCCCTCGAAGATTATACGCTTGTCTCATTATTACACAAAGGTGATGATACAGGTTCAGTTTCAATTGCTGATATGGCAGATGATGAAACAATTTGTGGATGTAATGGTGTCAATAAAGGTACGATAGTGAATGCTATTACTAAAGAAGGTCTTACATCTGTCAATGAAGTAACCCAATCTACTAAAGCAGGTAATTCATGTGGTAAATGTAAAAAACAAATAGGAGAAATACTTCAATATACACTCGGGGATGACTTTGTAGCTGCAAAACCTTCAGGAATATGCAGTTGTACAGAACTTACTAGAGATCAAATTGTGACTCAAATCAGAGCTAAAGGTCTTAAAACATCCAAAGAAGTAAGACATGTGTTGAATTTTAAAGATAAAAATGGATGCCCTAAATGTCGTCCTGCAATTAATTATTATCTAAATATGGTATATCCATTTGAGCATCAAGATGAACAAGACTCTCGATTTGCAAATGAGCGTTATCATGCCAATATACAAAATGATGGTACATTTTCTGTCATACCTCAAATGAGAGGGGGCGTAACAGATCCAGACCAGCTTATTAAACTTGGAGAAGTTGCTAAGAAATACAATGTGCCACTCGTAAAAGTAACAGGATCACAACGTATTGGATTATATGGCTTAAACAAAGAAGAATTACCTAATGTATGGAAGGATTTAGGAATGCGTTCAGCTTCCGCTTATGGTAAAAAAACGCGTTCTGTAAAAAGTTGTGTCGGAAAAGAATTTTGCCGTTTTGGTACACAATACACAACTCGTCTAGGTATTCGTCTCGAAAAAACTTTCGAATATATTGACACACCTCATAAGTTTAAAATGGGCGTCTCCGGTTGTCCTAGAAGTTGTGTAGAATCTGGTGTGAAAGACTTCGGTGTCATCTCAGTTGAAAATGGATACCAAATATATATTGGTGGCAATGGAGGTACTGATGTTACAGTCGGACAATTACTAACAACAGTAGAAACTGAAGATGAAGTCATTCAATTATGCGGTGCTTTAATGCAATATTATAGAGAAACTGGTATTTATGCCGAGAGAACTGCACCGTGGATTCGTCGATTAAGTTTTGAAAATGTGAAAGAAGTTTTATTAGATAAAGAAAGACAAGAAGAATTATTTAATAGAATTATGGAAGTGAAAAAAGCTATAGAAAATGAACCATGGCAAGCCATTGTAGAAAATAAAAATGCACAAAAAATCTTTGAAGTTGAGAAGGTGTAAGAGATGAAAGCAATGGAAAAGGTGAAAGTAACAACATTAGATGCGTTAACACCACTTATAGGTAAAAAAGTCATTGTAGATAATAAAGAAATTGGAATATTTCTTACTGAAAAGGGAGATGTTTACGCTGTAAGTAATATCTGTCCGCATAAAAAAGGCCCATTGTCTGAAGGGACTGTAAGTGGAAATTATGTTTACTGTCCTTTACATGACCAAAAAATAGATTTGTTATCTGGAAAAGTACAAGAGCCAGATTCAGGTTGTGTCCAAACCTATACTGTTGAGGTTATCGATAATGGGGTTTATATATGTCTTTAAAATCAATGGGAAAGGTATATTTAATTGGGGCAGGACCTGGTAACCCTAATTTATTAACTAAAAAAGCAGAACGTATCATTAGAAATGCAGATGTCATTCTCTATGATCGTTTAGTCAATCCTCTTATTCTACAGTATTCAAGTTTTCAAACTGAACTGATTGATGTAGGGAAAAAACCTTACTGCAAACACATTCAACAAGAGGATATTAATCAAAAAATAGTTCAAATGGCTGAAAAATACCAATGTGTTGTACGCTTAAAAGGTGGAGATCCTGCTATATTTGGCAGGGTTACTGAAGAAATTAATACTTTAAAATCATATGGCATTGAACATGAAATTATACCAGGCGTGACATCAGCAAGTGCTGCAGTGGCTTCTCTCAATATAGGATTAACTATGAGAGGAATAGCGCCTAGTGTAACTTTTTCAACTGGACATTTTAAAGAGTCTACTAATAAAGATATTGATATAAGAAATTTAATGAATGGTGGAACTTTGGCCATTTACATGGGAATTAAACGTCTAGGTGCAATCATCGAACAAATTAAAAATTATACTAGTGAAGATTATCCAATAGCTGTCGTTTTTAATGCTACTTGCTATAATCAAAAAGTGATTACCGGGAAGTTAAGTACGATTGAACAACTATTAAGTGAAGATAATTTAGAGGGACAACCGGGAATTTGTATATTAGGTCCATTAGTGAATGAAATAGATAAAATGGTATTGGATAGCACCATGGAAGATATCAATCATATTTTGTACGTGATTAATGGAGATAAAGAAACTGCTATGTTAAAAGCTGAAGCATTGTATGAAGAAGGGAAGAATTGTTTACTCAATTTTGATAATAGTTATCATCATACTCAACAAGTATTATACAAAAATATAATGGACCAACACGATATTAGTTATATTCAAGCATAAATAGAATTAATTTTGATACTCCTCGGAAGCGTGGGGCGACAAATTGGATTCACTCGAATTCAATATTGTCGTCCCTTTTTTTAGGGATTAAAACTATTCAATTAGGTATTTCCCTAATATTAAAACTTTGTGAAAAAATGTACAATCATTGTGAACATGAATACTACGATATAAATGCGAAATGATAAAAGCATTCAAAGTGGAAGGATGTCATTAATGGGAAAATTTGGATTAAATTTCTTTAAGCCTACTGAAAAGTTTAATGGAAATTGGTCAGTTTTAGAGCAAAAGAGTAGAGAATGGGAGAAAATGTATCGTGAAAGATGGAGCCATGATAAGGTAGTTAGAACGACTCACGGCGTCAATTGTACTGGTTCATGCTCGTGGAAAGTATTTGTTAAAAACGGAGTGATTACTTGGGAAAATCAACAAACTGACTACCCAAGTTGCGGACCTGATATGCCGGAATTTGAACCTCGTGGATGTCCAAGAGGCGCTTCATTTTCATGGTATGAGTACAGTCCTCTAAGAGTAAAATATCCATACATTAGAGGGAAATTATTAGATTTATGGACTCAAGCATTAGAGGAAAATAACGGCAATCGAATCGCAGCATGGGCCTCTATAGTAGAAGATGAAAATAAAGCTAAAGCATATAAAGAAGCTCGAGGAAAAGGTGGTCATGTTAGAGCAAACTGGAGAGACGTAACAGATATTATTGCAGCACAAATTTTATATACGATTAAAAAAGATGGTCCTGACCGAATTGCAGGATTCACTCCTATACCTGCAATGTCTATGATTAGTTATGCCTCAGGAGCAAGATTTATTAATCTATTGGGCGGAGAAATGCTTAGCTTCTATGACTGGTACGCTGACTTACCTCCTGCTTCACCTCAAATATGGGGAGAACAAACAGACGTACCTGAATCGAGTGATTGGTATAACGCTGCTTACATTATCATGTGGGGATCCAATGTACCATTAACACGAACACCAGACGCACATTTTATGACTGAAGTAAGATATAAAGGGACTAAAGTCATTTCAGTTGCACCAGATTATGCAGAAAACGTGAAATTTGCTGACAATTGGTTAGCGCCTCATCCAGGTACAGATGCTGCAGTAGCGCAAGCTATGACACACGTTATTTTACAGGAATTTTATGAAAATGAACCTAACGATATGTTTATCAATTATGCGAAGCAATATACTGATATGCCGTTCGTGATTATGTTAGATCAAGATGAAAATGGTTATAAAGCAGGTCGATTTTTACGAGCAAGTGATTTAGGTATTGATAGTGAGAATAGTGAATGGAAGCCAGTTATTTTTGATTGTGAAAGTCAACAATTAGTAGTACCAAATGGAACGATGGGGCAGCGTTGGGAAGAAGGTAAGAAATGGAATTTAAAATTAGAGAATGAAGATGGAACAAAAATTAATCCGGCTTTATCTATGGTTGAAGAAGATTATGAATTACAAACTATCCAGTTCCCATACTTTGATAGTAAGGGTGACGGCGTGTTTAAGAGACCTATTCCATCTCGCAAGATTAGATTGTCTAATGATCAAGAAGTATATATATCAACTGTTTATGACCTTATGGCGAGTCAATATGGTATTCAACGTTTTAACCATGAACTTGAAGCTCAATCCTATGACGACGTTAAATCCAAATATACACCAGCATGGCAAGAATCTATTACTGGTATCAATAGAGGATTAGTCATTCAAGTTGCTAAAGAATTCGCTCAAAATGCAATTGATACAGATGGACGGTCTATGATTATTATGGGCGCAGGCATTAATCACTGGTTTAATTCAGATACGATTTACCGTTCGATTTTAAATTTAGTAATGCTTTGTGGATGTCAAGGAGTCAATGGAGGCGGTTGGGCACATTATGTAGGTCAAGAAAAGTGTCGACCTATTGAAGGATGGAATACTGTTGCCTTTGCTAAGGATTGGCAAGGACCGCCACGTTTACAAAATGGTACAAGTTGGTTCTATTTTGCAACAGATCAATGGAAATATGAGGAATCAAATGTTGATCAATTTAAATCACCATTAGCTGAGAATATTAAACATCAACATCCAGCAGATTACAATGTGACAGCTGCCCGATTAGGTTGGCTACCTTCATATCCTCAATTTAATAAAAATAGTCTGTTGTTCGGAGAAGAAGCCAAAGAGGAAGGGAACGACTCTAATGAGGCTATTCTTAAAAAAGCAATTGACTCAATAAAAAATAAAGAGACTCAATTTGCAATTGAAGATCCAGATTTAAGAAAGAACCATCCTAAAACACTATTTGTTTGGAGATCAAACTTAATATCCAGTTCCGCTAAAGGACAAGAATATTTCATGAAACATTTATTAGGCACACGGTCAGGTTTAATGGCTGAACCTAATGAAGATGATAAACCTTCAGAAATTAAATGGAGAGAAGATACTGTTGGTAAATTAGACTTATTAGTGTCATTAGATTTTAGAATGACTGCGACGCCTTTATATTCCGATATCGTTCTACCAGCTGCAACTTGGTATGAAAAATACGATTTATCTTCAACAGATATGCATCCATTTATACATCCTTTTAATCCTGCGATAGATCCTTTATGGGAATCACGCTCAGATTGGGATATTTATAAAACTTTAAGTAAAGCAATTTCAGAAATGGCAAAGGATTATTTACCAGGAACATTCAAAGATGTTGTAACAACACCTCTAGGTCATGATTCTAAACAAGAATTAGGTTCTGAATTTGGAATTGTTAAAGATTGGTCGAAAGGTGAAATTGAAGGTATTCCAGGAAAAACAATGCCCAACTTTGCCATTGTAGAACGTGATTACACTAAAATTTACGATAAATTTGTCACGCTTGGTCCTTTACTTGAAAAAGCCAAAGTAGGCGCTCATGGAGTAAGTTTCAGTGTAAAAGATGAGTATGAAGAACTGAAAAGCATGCTAGGTACATGGAATGATAATGATAAAAACTCGGTAAGAAATCATCGACCTCGAATTGACACTGCACGTAAAGTCGCAGATGCAATATTAAATATTTCCTCTGCGACTAATGGGAAATTATCACAACTATCTTATGAAGATTTAGAACATCAAACTGGAATGCCATTGAAGGATATCTCTCAAGCTCGTGCTTCAGAGAAGATTTCATTTTTGAATATAACATCACAACCACGAGAAGTAATTCCAACGGCGGTATTTCCAGGTTCAAATAAAAATGGTCGAAGATACTCTCCTTTCACAACTAATATTGAGAGACTCGTACCATTTAGAACATTAACAGGTAGACAAAGCTA
This sequence comes from Staphylococcus sp. HMSC06C11, assembly GCF_001808345.1. NCBI lineage: Bacteria > Bacillati > Bacillota > Bacilli > Caryophanales > Staphylococcaceae > Staphylococcus > Staphylococcus sp. HMSC06C11. The sequence goes on along the minus strand of NZ_KV793030.1, from coordinate 211,937 downwards.
TTATATCGATCATGAAATATTTCAACAGTTTGGAGAAAGCTTACCCGTTTATAAACCAACATTACCACCAATGGTATTTGGAACACGAGATAAGAAGGTTAAAGGTGGGCAAGATGCTTTAGTACTTAGATATTTAACCCCACATGGTAAATGGAATATTCATTCAACTTATCAGGACAATGAACGTATGCTAACGCTATTTAGAGGTGGGCCTGTAGTATGGCTATCAAACGAAGATGCAGAAGAACATGACATTAAAGACAATGATTGGTTAGAAGTGTACAACCGAAATGGTGTTGTAACTGCGAGAGCTGTAACATCACATCGTATGCCTAAAGGAACAATGTTTATGTATCATGCACAAGATAAACATATTGAAACACCTGGATCAGAAATTACAGATACTCGTGGAGGCTCTCATAATGCACCTACTAGAATCCACCTAAAGCCTACACAATTAGTTGGAGGTTACGCTCAAATTAGTTATCACTTTAATTATTATGGTCCGATTGGAAACCAAAGAGATGTATATGTTGCGGTAAGAAAAATGAAAGAGGTGAATTGGCTTGAAGATTAAAGCGCAGATAGCAATGGTACTGAACTTAGACAAATGTATTGGATGTCATACATGTAGTGTGACATGCAAAAACACTTGGACTAACAGACCTGGTGCAGAATATATGTGGTTTAATAATGTGGAAACGAAGCCAGGTGTTGGCTATCCTAAGCGTTGGGAGGATCAAAGCCATTATAAAGGTGGTTGGGTGTTAAATAAGAAAGGTCAACTTGAATTAAAATCTGGAAATAGATGGTCAAAAATTGCTTTAGGTAAAATCTTTTACAATCCAGATATGCCTCTGATTAAAGATTATTATGAGCCTTGGACATATAATTACGAGCATTTAACTACTGCTAAGGAGGGGAAACATTCTCCTGTTGCTAAGGCACACTCTCTCATTTCAGGTGACAAGCTTGACTTAGAGTGGGGGCCTAACTGGGAAGATGATTTAGCCGGTGGACACGTTACAGGCCCTAAAGACCCTAACATTCAACAAATTGAAGAAGATATCAAATTCCAATTTGATGAAACATTTATGATGTATTTACCACGTTTGTGTGAACATTGTCTTAATCCAAGTTGTGTTGCTTCTTGTCCCTCAGGCGCAATGTATAAAAGAGATGAAGATGGGATTGTATTAGTTGACCAGGACGCTTGTCGAGGTTGGCGTTATTGTATGACAGGTTGTCCTTATAAAAAAGTATATTTTAATTGGAAAACGAATAAAGCAGAAAAATGTACGTTTTGTTTCCCTAGAATCGAAGCGGGCATGCCAACAGTGTGTTCTGAAACATGTACAGGTAGAATGAGATACCTAGGTGTGATGTTATATGATGCAGATCGAGTGCAAGAAGCGGCTTCTGCAACTAATGAAGAGGATTTATATGAAAAACAACTAGACTTATTTTTAGACCCATTTGATGAAGAGGTGATTGCCGAAGCCGAAAAAGAAGGTATCAGTCATGAATGGATTACTGCAGCTCAAAATTCTCCAGTGTATAAATTAGCAGTGGAATATAAGATGGCTTTTCCATTACATCCAGAATTTAGAACGATGCCGATGGTATGGTACTGTCCACCGTTAAGTCCAATTATGAGCTATTTTGAAGGGCAAAATGCTGGAAATAACTCAGATATGATATTCCCAGCAATAGAAGAGATGCGATTACCTATTGAATATTTAGCTAATTTATTAACTGCTGGTGATGTAGCACCAATAAAATTAGGGTTACAAAAAATGGCGATGATGCGAAGCTATATGAGAGCGAAAGTGACTCAACAACCATTCGATGTGTCTAAGCTTGAACGATTGAATTTAACAGAAAGTCAATTAAATGACATGTATCGTTTATTAGGAATTGCCAAATATGAAGATCGTTTTGTTGTTCCAACTTCGCACAAAGAAACATATTTAGATACCTATAGAGCACAAGGTAGTCAAGGTTATGGTGGAGAATACTTTGGTGCAAATTGTGAAGGTTGTGGTGTAGCAGTTGGCTCAGGTAAATCAGGACAAGAGATATACAATGATAACTTCTATGGAGGGATTTTCCGTGATTAATCTTCAGAAATTAGCTCAATATCAAGAAAGTTTAGGTTACTTGGGCCAACAAATTAACTTTCCAGAAAAGTTAACCTTTCACCCTAATGTGTTTCAAGAAACAATTGAAGCATCTCACCCAGCATATGAAGATTTATGTGCATTTAGAGAAATTATAATGAATTATTCTTTGTCCGAAATTAAAGCAATTTATACAGATACATTTGATTTCAGTAAAAACTATCCTCTTTACATGACATATAATCGATTTGATACTCAAAAAGAACGTGGGCAAATGTTAGCTAAACTTAAAGTGTTATATGAAATGTTTGGTCTTAAAATGATAGACAATGAATTATCGGATTACTTACCACTAATGCTTCAATTTTTGCAAGTAGCTCGCTGGGAAAATGATGTTCGTGCAGAAGACAATTTAAAATTAATCATCATGATTATTGAGGATGGAACTTATGAGATGGCTAATCATCTTGCTAAAAATAACAATCCTTATGCGTATGTCATCAAAGCGTTAAGACAAACTTTAAAAGCATGTATTGTTTCTAATAAAGAGGTGGGAAATCATGCTTAATCAATTTACATGGGTCATTTATCCTTATTTATGTTTAAGTATTTTTGTTATTGGACATATTGCTCGTTATAAATATGATCAATTTTCTTGGACGGCTAAATCAAGTGAATTAATTGAAAAGAAACAGTTAAAATGGGGAAGTTTGATGTTTCATCTTGGCGTGATTCCAGTATTCTTTGGTCATGTTGTAGGTTTGTTGATTCCAGCAAATTGGCTTGAATCTATAGGTGTCAATGATCACATCTATCACATAGGAGCAGTATATATTGGTAGTATTTTTGGTATAATGACATTGTTAGGAATGATACTTCTTACTTCAAGAAGATTAACTATTAAAAATGTTAGGAAACTTAGTTCAACTTCTGATATTTTCGTTAATATTTTATTAGTGATTATATTAATTATGGGTTGTTATTCAACAATTTTTACCAACGCGGTTCAACCTGATTTTGATTATCGTCAAACTATAGCGATATGGTTTAGACATCTGTTTAAGTTTACACCTAATGCTGATTTTATGATTCACGTCCCTTGGTCTTTTAAATTGCACATTTTACTAGGATTTACAATATTTGCTTGTTGGCCATTTACAAGATTAGTCCACGTATGGAGTGTACCGATTTCATATATGAACAGAAGATATATTATTTACCGCAAGAATAAAGTTTGATGACGAGAGGATGGGAAAATTGAGACCAGAATCCTTATTAAACAATCAAAGTTTACAGAATAATTTAGACCGATTGAGAATAGATGGTGGTTATGATTTTGGGGGGATTGCGATGTATGAACGATCGCTTAGATCATCGCCAATCAAATGGAAATATGTTTCAGGTAATACGAATGAACGATATAAATTAATTATATTAAGAAAAGGAAGAGGTTTAGCTGGGACTGTAATGAAAACTGGAAAACGCATGGTAATTGCTGATGTAGATACAGCACTAACTCAAGCAGAGAAAATTGCCTTTCCAATTATTTTGAATGAATCGTTAACAGCTGTTGTAGCAGTTCCACTATGGCTTGAACATCAAATGTATGGAGTATTATTGTTAGGTCAAAGAAATCATCATCCTCTGCCACAGTCTTTAGAACAACTTGATATTCAAAGTCAAATAGGGTTTTTTACAGAAACGAATTAGGTGAATATGATGCTAAATAAATTTGAATTAAATGTAGAAGACTTGTTGCATAAATATTATGATACTACGACTGAAAAGATTGTCTTTGTCGATCGTCTTGGCAAAATTATTGCAATGAACGGAGCTGCTAGAGATATATTATCTGAAGAAGATAATTATAAAGCAATGACGCATGCCATTTGCAATCGCTGTGAAGGATATTCCAATGAATATGATTTACAGTCATGTGAAGAATGCTTTTTAGAAGCGAATCATTTGCAGAAATCAAACTTCCAAGTATTTATGAAGACAAAGGACAATAAAATAGAACCTTATACAGCTACTTATCAAACTATTGATGATGAAAGAGGAATTAGTGCTTTTACTTTGCAAAATGTTTCTCCACAAATTGAAAGACAGGAGAAAATGTATCAACAGAAAATGCTTCACAAATCTATACAAGCCCAAGAGAATGAAAGAAAGCGCATTTCTCGTGAGTTACATGATAGCGTGATTCAAGAAATGTTAAATATTGATGTTGAACTACGACTATTAAAATACAAGTTTCAAGATGAAACAGTTGTTGAAAGTACGCAACAAATAGAAGGTTTAGTGTCGCAACTCATTGATGACATTCGTAATCTATCAGTGGAACTACGTCCTTCGTCATTAGATGATTTAGGCATAGAAGCCGCTTTTAATTCCTACTTTAAGCAATTTGAAGAAAATTATGGTATTCAAATTAATTACCATTCCAATATTAAAGGATTACGGTTTGATAATGAAGTTGAAACTGTTGTCTATCGTGTGATTCAATAAGCGGTTCTAAATGCGTTAAAGTACGCAGAAGTAAATGAAATAGAGGTTCATATTAGTAAAAGTGAACATCGCTTGTTAGCGGAAGTAGTAGATAGAGGTAAAGGTTTTAATTTGGATGACAAGCCCAGAGGATCAGGACTAGGCTTTTACGGTATGAGAGAGCGTGCGGAATTAGTAAATGGAAATATTAATATTGAATCACACCTCAATAAAGGAACCATAGTCACACTAGACATACCTATTTAAAATAGTGGGGGAATGAATGTGAAGATCGTTATAGCAGATGACCACGCTGTAGTAAGAACAGGATTTTCGATGATATTAAACTACCAAGAAGATATGGAAGTTGTCGCAACAGCAGCTGATGGTGTTGAAGCATATCAAAAGGTTTTAGAGTATAAACCAGATGTTTTAATTTTAGATTTGAGCATGCCACCTGGTGAATCAGGGTTAGTCGCTACAAGTAAAATTTCAGAAAGTTTTCCAGAAACTAAGATTCTTATTTTAACGATGTATGATGATGAGGAATACCTATTTCACGTTTTAAAAAGTGGAGCGAAAGGATATATTTTAAAAAATGCACCTGATGAGCAATTAATTTTAGCTGTAAGAACAGTATATAAAGGAGAAACATATGTAGATATGAAGATGACCACTTCTTTAGTAAATGAGTTTATTAATCAATCTCATCAGGAAGAAGTAAGTTATTCTTCAGATCCCTTTAAGATATTATCAAAAAGAGAACTTGAAATACTACCGCTTATTGCAAAAGGTTATGGTAATAAAGATATAGCTGAAAAGTTATTTGTTTCAGTGAAAACAGTTGAAGCACATAAAACGCACATCATGAATAAACTCAACCTTAAGAGCAAACCTGAGCTTGTTGAGTATGCACTAAAAAAGAAATTACTCGAGTTTTAAAAACATATTGTTGATTAATCAAATCCTAAAAGATGATAAGCTCATCATTTTTTAGGATTTTTTTGTGCTTTAAAATTAGCAGGTATCATACGATGTTAATTTTTAGAGTTACACTTTTAATTATTTTTATAGGGAAAAAGCTGAGTATATTAAGGGTAAATCCTTATGTTCATTTTTTCACAATAAAACTAAAATAAAGTTGTAATTAGTACTATGTCTATTCCCGTATGTATTATTTATAGATTTCATTATTTTGACCTCTCTTAAAAATAGACATGGTACTAATCATTATTCTATCAACTTAATGAAGGTGAAAAAGAAATGAAAAAAGGAGTTTACCAGCTTACATTACAAACGTTTAGTTTGATAGTAGGTTTTATGGCGTGGAGTATTATATCTCCGTTAATGCCATTTATCACTCAAGATATTAAAATTTCTGCTAGTCAAATTTCTATTATTTTAGCTATACCTGTTATTTTAGGATCAGTTTTAAGAGTTCCTTTTGGGTACCTTACTAATATTATAGGTGCCAAATGGGTATTCTTTAGTAGTTTTATAGTGTTGCTATTCCCAATATTTTTCTTAGGACAAGCCCAAAGTACGACGATGCTTATAATTTGTGGCTTCTTTCTAGGAGTCGGTGGGGCGGTATTCTCAGTAGGAGTAACTGCGCTACCTAAATATTTTACAAAAGATAAAGTTGGATTAGCTAACGGAATTTATGGAATGGGCAATATAGGAACAGCAATTTCATCTTTTTGTGCACCTGTTTTGGCAGGATTAATAGGGTGGCAAAATACCGTAAGAAGTTATTTAATCATTATCAGCTTGTTTGCAGTATTAATGTTCTTATTGGGAGATAATAAAGAACCTAAAGTCAAAGTACCGTTAATATCTCAAGTCAAAGTATTGGCTAAAAATTATAAATTATACTATTTGAGTTTTTGGTACTTCATAACATTTGGTGCGTTTGTGGCATTTGGATTATTCTTACCAAATTATTTAGTGCATCATTTTACTATCGATAAGGTAGATGCAGGGATTCGATCCGGTATTTTTATAGCTCTTGCAACATTTTTACGTCCACTTGGTGGCGTTTTAGGGGATAAATTTAATGCTGTGAAAGTACTCATTATAGATTTTGTAATAATGATTATTGGAGGTTTAATTTTAACTTTATTCGATGGAATCATCTATTTTACTATTGGTTGTTTAACTATAAGCGTTTGTGCAGGTATAGGTAATGGCCTCGTGTTTAAGTTAGTACCTTCTTATTTCTCGAAAGAAGCAGGCTCTGCAAATGGAATTGTTTCTATGATGGGAGGTTTGGGTGGTTTCTTCCCACCTTTAGTGATTACATTTGTCACAGGACTAACAGGTTCAAGTCATCTTGCATTTGGTTTATTAGTACTATTTGCACTTATCGCTTTAATCACAATGGTTCATTTATATAAAAAAGAAACTGAAATAGGTACAACACTCTATAGTGACTAATGATAGTTATATGTAGATAAATAATTGTATTTAACATATTTATGCATATTATACAGTAAAAACCCTCAACTTTTTTCAGAGTTGAGGGTTCTTTTATTATTATTGAATTGAAATTGTAGTAGCTTTGTCATCTTCATTGATTTGTTTAGGTAATGTGACATATAATACGCCATCAGTGTAATTAGCTACTATACTTTCTTTATCAATATCATCGAATTCAAAGCGTCTTTCTAATTCACCATTAGAACGTTCATTAAGTTGTGATTTATAATTTTCATTATTGATTTTTTTGTATGCTTTAATAGTTAAAATATGTTGTTCAAATTTAAGTGAAATATCTTCTTTGCTTAAACCAGGAAGTTCAGCTTCTAATACATAAGCGTCATTTTTATCATAAATATTAGTAGGAAATGCTCTTGATGAAAATTGATTGTATACTTGTTTCCCTAAGTCTTTAAATAATTCACTAGGATCATTTTTGAAGAAATTATTATTGAAAAAATCATTATTATTCATTAGAATTCACTCCTTAAAGTGTTAAATGAGTAGTTAGAATATATTAGAATAATTTTTCAACTACATTATATTAAGAGAGCGAAAAGAGGTAAAGTGATAACACTTAATAATAAATAGGTATTCTATAAGTTTAGTAGGAATTAGGGGATAAAAAAAGTCAAAAATTGTACGAGAGAATAAGACAAAAGCTTACTATACATACTGATGTTATTAAATTGTGTCGTTAATGCTGAAGTTGAATTTGCCTAAGATTTTCAAAAAGTCTACTTTTGTCTTTTTCTCTACAAGTATCACTTTTCTATACTATTGTCAAAATTTTTAGATACAAAATTTTGCAAGTTTTCAATTAATTCTTTAGCTTCATCTTGATTAATATCGAATTCACTATAGACTTTCATTGATATTTCAGATAACGGTTTTTTAATTTCTTTACCTCGTTCTGTTAGTGAAATTTGAAGATTTCGTTCATCTTTTTCTTCACGACTTCGAACAACGTAATCTTTCTTTTCTAATTTCTTGAGCAGTGGTGTAAGTGTGCCTGAATCTAAAAAGACTCGCTCACCTAGTTTTTTAATATTAAGTTTCTCATCATTTTCGATCGCCATTAGTACAATATACCCTGTGTATGTTAATTCATACTCTTTGAGGTAATTTGTGTACTTCTTTATGATTTCTTTTGAAGAAACATAAAATAAAAAACATAATTGTTTACTTAAATAACTATTCTCTACATACATTTAATCACTCCTTGTTAAAGTAACAATATTATGAAGTGTATGACTTGTCAAGTGCCGATTTCATCACTATAATCAAATTGTTTTAAATTAAATTTAGACGACATTTGAATATATTTTGTTTGATTTTGAAACTCAAATAAATACAGAACAAAGGAGTATTATCTCATGACAAGATTAAATGATTTCAATGAAGTACTTAACGGAAGAAAATCAGTAAAGGTATTCGATAGTGAATATAAAATTCCTCACGAAGAAATGGATGAAATGATTACTAAAGCTACAAAAGCGCCTTCATCAGTTAATATGCAACCATGGAGAATTGCTGTTGTAGAGAGTGACGAAGGAAAAGAAAAAATCAAAGAAGCTTTTGGTTTTAATTCAAGACAACTTACTACTTCTTCGGCTATGGTGATTATTTTCGGAGATTTACAAAATTACGAAAAAGCTGAACAAATTTATAATGATGCAGTAGACCAAGCCCATATGACAGAGGAAATTAAAACTCAAATGTTAGAATGGATTCTTCCTTATTATAAAAGTTTGTCAAGAGAAGGTATGAAGGACATTGTAAATATTGATAGTAGTTTAATGGCTATGCAATTTATGCTAACTGCTAAAGCTTATGGATATGACACAAATCCTATTGGTGGCTTTGATAAAGAAAATATCGCTAAGATTATTGGTTATGATTCAGATAGATATGTCCCAGTATTAGCAATTGCTATTGGTAAAAAAGCTCAAGAAGCTCATGGTTCTGTGAGATTACCTGTTCACGAAGTGAGAGAATATTTATAAAGCAATATTCATGGGATGAGAACATTTTGTTACAATGTTAAATAATCTCTTTTCTATAACCAACTTTTAGTTCATACTTAATAAGATAAGTATAAAAGGAGTTTCTATCATGAGTAGAAAACAAGTCATTTTAAGAATAATTATTATATTAATCATTTCACTTATTTTAGCCATAGTATTTTTCTTTGGTCTAAAAAGTTATCAAGGTCATAAAAATATCGAACTTATGGATAGTTATATCAAAGAACATCATTTACAAGATAAAATTAAAAAGCAAGATAATTTGTATAGTGCTAAAAAAGGGATGTATTACAAAGAAATCGTTTTCAAAGACGAATCTAATGTCACTTATGTTATGCAACCAATTAGTACAAATAAAGGTATATTTGTAGAAGGCTTTGATAGTGAAACGAAGAAAAGCATAAAGAAAGCAAAACATAGTGATTTTGATAAAAATTATAAACCATCTAAATAAATAATTTAGAGTACACACGACTTCATGATCCACTTTGAAGTCGTGTGTTTTTTTACTATTATTAACATTTTTGACTTCAAGTCATAAATATTTTATTTATTAATAGCTTTAAAATTTAAGTAGCTATTTTATTATTATCTGATATAATTAAGTGATGTCAGATGAAGGGGAGTTTGCATTATGGCTCTATTCAAGAGAAAAATAAGTTTACCAACGCAAGTTATTATTGCTTTGGTACTAGGTGTCATCGTAGGACTTTTATTATTTGGACAAGATAATTTAGCAAATTATATAAAGCCTTTTGGTGACATATTCTTAAATTTAATAAAAATGATCATTATTCCGATTGTATTCTGTGCACTTGCTTTGTCTATATCGAATTTAGGGGATTCGAAAAAGGTAGGCAGTTATGGATGGAAAGCAATCCTTTACTTTGAAATTATAACGACAGTTGCTATTGGGTTAGGTATTATAATTGGTAACCTGTTCAAACCAGGTGCCGGATTAGATTATAATAAACTACCTAAAGGTGACATTTCTAAATATCAATCTTCTGCACATTCAGCTGAACAAGCTTCTACATACGGTAATCATTTAATTGATACTATTGTAAATATTGTGCCGACCAATCTATTTGAATCATTAGCTAAAGGTGATTTATTACCAATTATATTCTTTGCAGTATTCTTTGGTTTAGGTCTCGCAGCAATAGGAGAAAAAGCTGAACCAGTTAAAGGTTTTCTAAGTGGCACATTAGAAGCAGTGTTTTGGATGATTAATAAAATCTTAAAACTTGCTCCAATAGGAGTATTTGCATTTATATGTACAACTGTTATGACATTTGGAGTATCAGCTTTAGTTCCATTATTAAAACTTTTATTAGTAGTAGTTGGAGCAATGATTTTCTTTGTTGTAGTTGTATTAGGAATTGTTGCTCGAATGGTTGGAGTTAGTATCTTCTCAATCATGAAAATTTTAAAAAGCGAGTTGTTACTAGCATTTTCAACTTCAAGTTCAGAAGCAGTATTACCAGTTATTATGAAGAAAATGGAAAATTTTGGTGCGCCAAAAGATGTAACGTCATTCGTTATTCCAATAGGTTATTCATTCAACTTAGACGGATCCGCATTATATCAATCAATTGCAGCATTATTTGTAGCTCAAATGTATGATGTACATTTATCGTTAACAGAACAAATAGTGTTAATGGCTACGTTAATGATTGCTTCTAAAGGTATGGCTGGGGTTCCAGGTGTTTCTATTGTAGTTTTATTAACAACATTAGGCTCTATGCACTTGCCAGCACAAGGTCTTGCATTAATTATCGGAATTGACCGATTACTAGACATGGTTCGCACATGCGTTAACGTAATGGGTAACGCTTTATCAACGATTGTTGTTGCGAAATGGGAGAAGGTATACGATAAAGAAAAAGGCCAAAAGTATCTTAATTCACTATAAAAATCTATATCTGACATTTTTTTTAGCGAATCTTAAAACTTAAGTTTTTAGATTCGCTTATGCATTTGTCGTCAGACAAATGAAAACAATATACATAAATAAATTAAAAAGACCTTGAGGTGGGGAACATTATTCCACTTCAAGGTCTTTTAAATTCTTTCAATATTCGTTTACATGCCGTGGTTCATGCCTTTCATATCATGAATTTTAGACATTAAACCATGAGGTACATCATCGTGTTTTACTTTTTTAACTTTTGTGATTTTTCCTGACTTTTCATCTTTAAAGATCATTACAAAGTCTTCTTTTTTTACAGAAACATTAGCGTTTGAAGGTAATTTAACATTCTTTTCAATTTTTTCATCTTTTTCGCTAATCATTTTATCTATAGTAGTACTATTTTTCATAATACCGTAGTATGTATCTTTTTTACCACCTACCATCATCATAATGACAAGTACGATACACAGCACAAGCATAATTGCGATAAGTCCAAAACCTAAAGCTTTTTTATTTTTCATAGTTGAATAAAACTCCTTTATTTATGTTACTTCATTTATACAGAACTTGAGATTACATTGCAATCATATTTTCAAAAATCACGAAATAAAACACTTTCAAAATTCATAAAATTATAATATTTAAAACGTAAAACTTGGCTAATATATAAACTATTTTAGTATTTTAAACATTCGGAATAGATAACTAAATTGAAAATACGTCTTTATTATTCTTCTTACAATTATAGTAAACCTTACTGGTAAGGCCCACAGTATACAGAGTTTCTTACAAAAAAAGAAATTCAATAAAAATAGGGAGAGGAACAAATCAATGTCATTGTCCTCTCCGGTATCTTTTAAAATATTAAATTTCAATTGTGATAGGAGTATCTAACTCATCATCATTCATTAATTTAATTGATTTAGGAATTACTTTTAAGACGCACAATTCTGGATCTTGTTTAGAATCGAAGAATGTCTTATCTTGTGTTTCCCATAACCAATCAATGACTTTCTGATCTTTAACTACTTCAATTTGAGCATCAATTTCAACAAAGCTATTATTAGTTGTCTCATTGTAGCCTAAAAGAATGTAAGCGTGTGGATTATCTTCAATTTCATCAACTTTTACTGAATTGATACTAGTTTTAGTATATAAAGTTAAATCATCGTTATAGAAAACCATATATCTACTATTAGGTTTGTTATTATAAGCAGTTGATAATACGCCAACTTTAGAAGTTTCTAATACTTTTTCAATTGCTTGAGTTGCTTTTTGTTTATCCAAAATCATCATCTCCTTAATAGTTACTATATCCATTCATTGATGATGATAAACTCAGACACTTGTAACACTTAAATGGGTTTAAAACATATATATTTAACTTCATCATGCTTCAAAGTCATTTGGAATGGTTTGTTGTTTTCTTCTTGAATAGCTAATTCTGTTTTAGGGCGATTACATTTATCTAATTCTTCAAGTATATTACGTTCTATATATAATAATTCTTTGCTTTTAGGAAGTAGATTTTGGATTGAACCGTGCTCATTATTTAACGTTTTTATAATAATGAGTGAGTTCTTTTTTAAATTATTTTTGAAAATGAACTTCTGTTTACTATCAGATAAATAACGATCATTGATTTTATTAAATAATAAGATATGATAATTTCCATCTTTACGGCTTATTAGATAGTTATTCCCAAGTTCTAAAGGTTCGTCGACAAATGAATCACCCATTTTATAAATGTGCATTAAAGGTAAAGGGCTACCATAATTGTTAAATAAAGCTATATATTGTGAGTGATCGTCGATAAGTTGATAACTTATGCCACCACCGTATCTCATAAGGGCGATAAGGTGACATACTAAATCTGATAACTGTAATGGATTAGTGCCATTATTAGTATACTTAAAACACTTAAGTGATAAATTATTGTATACAAAATTTGTAGTTGGAATTCCTGAATCTAGCATAAATTGCTTGTAATTTTCAAAATGAGTAGATGAATGATGATATGTCTTACGTTTGGTTAATAACAAATTTTTAGTTTCAAGATTCTCAATGTCAATGAAATAGTAATCAAAGTTAAGACGTTTCATTATATCGTAAGTTTGATCAATGGAAGGCGAATCACGAAGTAAACCTTCAACGGTGATACCATACCTAATTTCACGATTTTTATTTTTAATTTTTAAATGACATAAATGGATTTCGTTTACAGTCATATATTCTGAATTAAAAACAAGCATGAGTTTAACTAGCTTTTTATTATTCTTATAATCTTGATTGCTTTGTAAAAATGATAATATGATTTGATTAATTGCTTCAAATTGTTGCGTAGAATTAATTTGCATTGCTAGACCGATATCCATTTCGAATAACTTTTCAAAACAACGATTTAACAAATTAAGGTTAATATGACTAATTGCGATATCGTTAATATCTTGGATAAATACTACGGGTTGTGGCAAATAAGAGAAATCTATATCGTAGTACTCGTTAAAAACGAACTGGAATAATTTGTTAAAGTTTTCAAATCGGATAAATGCTTTAGAGCTTTTGGTATGATCTTTAGGATTAAATTGATTAAGATCTATATCAGTAATTTCAGTTGCTAATTGGTCATTAAATTCAAATTGATTGATTAAATCTTTGTAATCTAAAAAATGAGTTTGGCTAAAATCCATTACTGGATTTAATGAAATTTTAGAGATCATAGAACGGAATTGTTTGGGACTAAAGCCTAGATGATTTTTGAATTGATTAGTGAAGTTCGTATGACTACTAAAACCAGAGCGTTCAGAAATCGCATTGATTGAATCATCTGTAGATAATAGCAATTTTATGGCATAAATGACTTTTAAACTTGTAAAGTAATCTTTAAAGTTCATATTTAAGTAGCGAACAAATAAATTTGAACAATATGATTCAGAAATATTACAATAATTTGCAACTTCGCGTAATGATAAGGTATCTGAAACTTTGGAATGAATGTAGCTAAGTCCTTGGATAAATATTGGATGATTGATAGCAACTTGAGGGATATATTTTTCCTTGTATCTTATCACTGTTTCCTTAAATAAAGTCTGAATAATTTTTGAAATAGCTTGAGTATCTTGCTCTTCTTCGTTCATATAATGATGAATTGATTGTAAAATAATATTTTTTACAAAACCGCTAGATTGAAGTAAATGTCGATCAAAATAACATTTGAAGAAATTTTCATCCTCACTATAGAAATAAAATACAGGAATAGAGAGCATAACCAAGTTCGAGGATTGATTTACATAAAAAATATCAGCTTGATTAATAATAGCAATATGATTATCTAAATCTTTAGTTTCACCATTAATCGTAATTTCTAGATGATTTGTAAGTGAGAACATTAAAATGATTCGATTGATATTTCGAGTTGGGGGTGAATGATACTGTTGATAAATATTTAAATGACATGTCATAATTCGGCACTGTGCTCCTTATAGAATAATAAATGTTATTATAATCGATTCGTCTTGAAATAGTAATAGAGAAATATAAAAATTTTTCCTTGTAAAGTTAAGCAACCAATCAAAAATTATAAGTAGCACACAATACAAATAATTATTTAGAAATATAGAGTTCTTATTTTGAAAATTTTGGATAGAGTGCAAACGAATTTTTTAGTACATAATAAATATAGATTTCGACCCAATTGAAATTCTAAAAAGAAGTTAATGTAAATTTTTAGACGATTTGCGATTAATTTTATAGTGAATTAATTTTTGGATGGAAATCGTAGCAATAAATGTACTATGTATGTTAATACATCAAGAATCAACAGCATAAAGAGAGAGACAACAAAGAATAGCACACATTTTCTATTATTTAATTGTTTAACTATACTAATAGAATAAACAACTAGAAAAATTCAGTTATACTTAATAATTTTCTCGAAACTTATTCATCAACCAACTCAAGTTAAGTCATCTAGAAAGAAATGACACCATGGAATAAGAAGAATGCATAACATCGAAGAATAAGATCAACAAGAATAAAATTCATTCTTCTCAAACATCAGGAATCAACATCAAGACTAATTAATGTTAAGACAAATTATTGAAACACATGAAATACTTACTATTTCAACAACAGGAATCAACATCTATGCACATTAAAGTATAATCGATCAACAACAATTGTTTAGTAGCAACAATTAGAAGATTTTTAATTAAAATTACTCTCCCCCGAAGTACTATTAAATTAAAGAAATATATTTCGTGTAGTGTCATGGTAAAGTTTTATATTTTATTAATTATCAGCTTAATGTTTTAATTATTCGAATGACATAGCTATAAGGCAAGATATTCCATTAGTGTTTTATTAACAAGCCTTAATGCTATTACAGTGTGAAACAACTTAGACAATTACTCTTTTTAGAAATAATATAACACGTACATTATTGCGAAAGACTTAGGTGTTTTCACCTAGGTCTTTTTTTATTTAGTATTGTACTTTCTTGTAGGTATTTAATGTCATACTTATTAGCAAGTTGACTCAAATAACTTAGTAGGGCGTCCAATTCAATTTGATGATTCATAAAGTCATCCTTTAACATCAATGCCTTATGTTTTTCATTATCAGTTGCTATATTTTTAAAATAACCCCACATGTGTTCATAGGCATTAATAATTGAGCCAGTTGTTGGAGAATGATTAATTGCTTCATTAATTTGAAATTGTACTTCCTCAAGAGAGGGTGATTCTTTTAGCAGTGCTCTAATTTTGTTATAGGCATTTTGATCATGTAGTAATACGCGATATTTCTCTTCTCGCCAAAGCTTTTCTATTTTTCCACGTTCTTTCATTAAATTATTCACCTCATCTTATATTATTAAGGTTACCCAGAAGTTAAGTTTCTAAATTAATATGATTACTAATAAACGATTGATGAGCTATTGCGTAAAAGTTTGGAACCGGTTACAATAAAGTTAAATAAATGGAACCGGTTTCTAAATAAGGAGGCTTATTTAATGAGCTATAAGAAATCTGCTGAAGATATATTACAAGCAATAGGTGGGGAAGAAAACCTTGATGCTATTGCACATTGTGCTACAAGATTAAGATTAGTTCTTAATGATGAAAGCAAAGTAGATGAAGAAACGCTAAATAATATGGATGTAGTAAAGGGAACTTTCTCAACTGGGGGACAGTATCAAATCATTATTGGATCTGGGACTGTTAACAAAGTATTTAATGAATTAGAGAAAATTACTGGCAAAGAGGCATCAACGACATCAGATGTTAAAGATAAGTCGACTAAAAATATGAATCCTTTACAAAAATTTGTGAAAATGTTGTCTGATATATTTGTTCCTATTATTCCAGCAATTGTAGCTGGTGGTTTATTGATGGGATTGAATAACATTCTAACTGCCAAAGATTTGTTCTATAAAGGACAATCATTCATTGATGTTCACAGTCAATTTGCTGGCTTGGCTGAAATGATAAACGTCTTTGCAAATGCACCATTTACTTTACTTCCTATTTTAATAGGATTTAGTGCAGCTAAACGTTTTGGGGGTAATCCTTTCTTAGGTGCCGCACTAGGCATGATATTAGTTCATCCTAGTTTAATGAGCGCTTATGATTTTCCTAAAGCAGTTGAAGCAGGGAAAGCTATTCCCCATTGGGATATTTTTGGATTACATATTAATCAGGTGGGCTATCAAGGACAAGTGCTTCCCATGTTAGTTGCTGCGTATATTTTAGCTACAATTGAAAAGTGGCTACGTAAAGTGATACCGACTGTTTTGGATAATTTACTGACACCATTGTTATCTATATTTGTTACAGCTTTTATCACATTTTTATTCGTTGGACCTATTACACGTCAATTAGGATATTGGTTATCAGATGGACTAACTTGGTTGTATGATTTTGGTGGGGCTATAGGAGGCCTCATATTCGGCTTACTTTATGCACCAATTGTAATTACTGGCATGCATCATAGCTTCATCGCAGTTGAAACGACCTTGATTGCTGACGCCACTAAAACGGGAGGTTCGTTCATCTTTCCAATTGCTACTATGTCTAATGTTGCTCAAGGTGGTGCAGCCATTGCAGCATTCTTTATAATTAAACATAATAAAAAACTAAAAGGTGTGGCATCTGCAGCTGGAATTTCTGCATTATTAGGTATTACGGAACCAGCGATGTTTGGTGTCAATCTTAAATTAAGATATCCATTTATAGGTGCTGTTGTGGGATCTGGATTAGGTTCAGCTTATATTTCATTTTTCAAAGTGAAAGCTATTGCACTGGGTACTGCAGGTTTACCAGGATTTATATCTATTAATCCAGCGCATGCAGGTTGGTTACACTATCTCATAGGTATGATGATTGCCTTTATTGTGTCAATCGTTGTTACATTTGTTTTATCGAAAAGAAAGACCTATAAAGCTGCAGCTAAATAATTAAAAAGTCCCGCTTGAATTTAAAATCAAATTCAAGTGGGACTTTTTATATAAAATATGATTTAAAGCTTTTGTTTACGCCATAAATAGATACTCACTATTGCAACAAGTATCAATGATATACCTACAACGATTACCCATGAGACATAACTATGGTCGTCTATAGGTAATGGTACGTTCATACCGAAGAAACTAAACACGAGCGTAGGAAGAGTAAGTAATACAGTAAACAGTGTTAATGTCTTCATTATTGTATTCATGTCGTTAGATAGTAATGAAGCATAAGATGTTGTAATACTTTCAAGGATACGTTGATGTAATTCGGTTGTTTCAATAGCTTGATTATTTTCAATTACTAAGTCTTCAAGTAATTCTTCATCTTCTTCAAAGCGTTTGATTGCAGGTAAACGAAATAGTTTTTTAATAATTGTATCATTACCTTTTAATGCCGCTAAGAAATAAACTAAGCTTTTTTCAACTTCCATAAGTTTAAATAATTGTTTGTTAGTAATGTTATTCTTTAAATCTTTCTCGATACGAATTCGCGATTTATTTAATAATCTTAAATTTCTATTATAGTGATTTGCAATTGTTAATAAAATTTCAAGTGCAAAGCGACTATGAAATTTTAAATTAATATCATCTTGTCTTGCAAAATTTTCAAGAAATTCATTTTCGGCATCACAAACGGTCATGATAATGCCATTACCTATAATGATACCTAGTGGAATAGTAACAAACGAAAGTACGCGACGGTTTGTAGAGTTGACAATAGGTAAGTCGATAATAATGAGTGAATAGCCAGTATCTTCGTCATATTCTATACGTGCACTTTCTTCAGAATCTAATGGGTCACGGATAAAGTCCTCTGGAATGTTGTAGAATTCCATTAATTCTTCAATTTCTTCACGTTCAGGTTCAACAACGTTAATCCAAGACGCGCTATGATCCACTTTAGTTTCAATGATTTCATTTGAATTTATACTTTCATGTTTATAAGCAGTAATCATAACTATAATTCCTTTCAAAGTCTTCTATATTCAATTTGATTAACAGTTAGATAGTATTTGAACGATTAAGTTAGGCATGATTCATTTTATATTTATATTCTGCCATAATTCGTAATGGTCCATTATAAACAATTTTATAAATATGATGTGTTAATTCATCAACTGAAATACGATTTGGGTCTAAAACCCAATATTTAATAGTATTTATTGTAGCGCCTGCGACATAGCTATGAAAATACATCTCTGGTATACCATCTATTTCATGATTAATACTCATATATCGATTCATATTTTGTTTAATTAATAAACTTATTTTCTCTTCAAGTTTACTTCGACGATCTAACTGTAGAATGATTTGATAAAAATCTAAATTATCATCTATATGTTGAAGGATTTTAGTAAGAACTCTATCTATAAAGAGTTCTGAAATAGCTTCAACAGTGTCCCCATCTATTTGATTAAAATCCGTTAGATGAGCTAGCTCTGAAATACACTCATCTTCCATATCTGAAAGCAACATATATTTATCTTCATAATGTAAATAGAAGGTTCCTCTATTCACATCAGCTTCAGTTGTAATATCTCTAATCGTAATTTTATCGAGCTCTTTGTATTGTAATAATGTTGTAAATGCCTTCTTAATGGAAGATTTTGTCTTTCTTATTCGCCTATCTTCTTTCAATTAAATATAACCTCCCAATGATTTAATAGACAATTTACAACAAAGTGTTCAATAACAGACGTATTTTATTAAATTGATTATTGTTAAATTGTTCTTACCTATTATAATAGACAACGTAAAAAATATTCAACACATTGTTCAATAAAAAAAGGAGGTCAATTCATGAATATCTTTAAAAGCAAATTATTATGGTTAGCACCAATTGCTGCGATTTTAATCTTAGTTATTTTTTCACTAGCATTTTATCCAGCATTTAATCCTAAACCTAAAGATTTACCAATTGCCATCGTCAATAATGATGAAGGTACAACTATTCAAAGTAATAAAGTTGATATTGGTAAGAAAATAGAAGATAAATTATTAGATAGTGATTCAGATAAAATTAAATGGGTCAAAGTTGATAAAGAATCTGATTTGAAAAAAGGATTCGATAATGAGAAATATTATGGGGCAGTTGTATTTGAAAAAGACTTTTCAAAAAATGCAATGAGTAAAACTCAAAAAGTTGTTATGGATAGTAAAAAGTCAGAGATGAAAGAAAAAGTTGAATCTGGTGAAATTCCAGCACAACAAGCTCAAAAAATGAAAGAAAAAATGGGTAATCAAAGTGTTGATGTAAAACAAGCAAAACTTAAAACGATTGTAAGCCAAGGTTCAAATTTACAAGCATCAAACATTGTTACAAATGTACTATCAGGTGTTGGACAAAACTTAAATAAACAAATTACTAAACAAAGTTTATCTACACTTCAAAAACAGAACGTAGATGTAAGTCCTAAAGATATCCAAGGCATTACTAATCCAGTTAAAGTTGATGATCACAAAGTAAATAAAGTTAAAGATCATCAAGGTGGCGGTAATGCACCATTCTTAATGTTTATGCCAGTTTGGATGGGCTCAATGATTACTTCAGTGTTATTATTCTATGCATTTAGAACTAGTAATAACTTTGCGATTCAACACAGAATTATCGCATCTGTAGGACAAATGGTAACTGCAGTACTTGCAGCTTTCCTAGGCAGCTTTGCATATGTGTACTTTATGAAAGGTGTATTAGGATTCCATTTCGATCATCCTAATAGAGTTGCATTGTTCATTGCTCTAGCAATAATGGGATTTGTTGGATTAATACTAGGAATTATGGTTTGGTTAGGTATGAAATCTCTACCTATCTTCATCTTACTCATGTTCTTCAGTATGCAAATGGTTACTTTACCAAAACAAATGCTCCCAGAAGGATATCAAAAATGGGCTTATGGATGGAATCCATTTACACACTATACTACTACGCTCAAAGAGCTTATTTATATGAATAAAGCAATTGAGTTAAATAGTACAGTTTGGATGCTAATTGGCTTTATGATTTTCGGTATCATTTCAAGTTTAATCGCAGCAATAGTTAGAAAACATAGTACTAAACGTACTGAAATACCTTCATAATATGAAATAAACAGCGTTAGTTTATAATGAGCTAACGTTGTTTATTTAGTAGTTGATAAAGAAGGGTTAGTAAAACCAGTATAATTTTAAAAGACAAGTTTAAGAGACGTTAGAGGATAAGGTTTCTTACTTGTCTTCTTTTTTGTCGAAATAGTGAAAAATTAGAATTGTTATTGTTAAGTGGAAATGTAAGCTATATTATTGGAAACAGGGCAAAATTTAAAAGCACTTATATGGGGAGGTTTCAATGTTAGTACATAGTAGAATGACAAAGTACATGATTGCATTGATAGTTATAATATTAATGACATTGGTTCCAGCCTTTCAGCAACAAGCTTCTGCACATGCAACTTTAGAAAAAACAACACCGCAAGATAGAGGAGTTGTTAAAGATAAACCAGAAGACATACAGCTGGAATATAATGAGCCAGTCAATGCAAAATATTCAAATATAACTTTATATAATGATAAAGGTAAAAAAATAAGTGAAGTAAAACCTACAACTTCAGGATGGTCAAAAACTTTAGAATTTCCTGGAGATCAAATTGCTAAAGGGACAAATACAGTTGAATGGCATGCGATTTCAGCAGATGGTCATGAAGTGAGTAATAAATTTGAGTTTTCAGTAGGCAAGGTGACTGCTAAAAATGTTGATACCTCTGATTCTTTTTATGAACAACCAAGCTTTTGGTTTGGTGTATTTAGGTACCTTACAGAAGGTGCAACTATTATTTTAGTTGGCTTGTTCTGGATGAATGGTCTTGCTAAACGTCGAGGATTAAAGCAATTTAACATATTACCTAAACAGGTCGGTGTCGCATGGATAATGGGGATGTCGATTCTTATGTCGATACTCGTTTATATGATGACACTCACATCAGATGTGTTAAACGATATTTTATCTTTTAAAGCTAACGTCATTATGCAATTTCCATATATCATTAGTTCAATTGCGCTTATTGTATTATTTATATTAATGGTTCTTAAAGATATGGAAAAATTATGGTACTGGCTTGTGTCGTTTGCAATGATATTAGCTATAGCAATGTCTGGTCATGCGTGGTCACAACATGTGCCACTTTGGTCTATAGTAATTAGAACGCTACATTTAGCAGGAATGACACTATGGTTAGGCGCGTTAGTCTATCTGATTTGTTACGCTAAAAATGGACGTGGCAATCAATTAACAAATGTTAGACATATGCTTTTGAAAACGAATATTACAGCGGTAGCTATATTGATAATTTCTGGTGTCCTGATGGCTATTGATGAAACGAATGTCTTAGCTATATGGAATAATATACAAGCTTGGACAGTATTTATCATTATTAAAGTGATTGGTACATTAATCATGATGATTTTAGGATTTTACCAAACTTACCGTGCTTTAGGTAAAAGAAATCATGTAAACAAAGTAACTCTATTTACAGAACTTATTATCGGCATTATTTTAATTTTTGCCGGTGTGATGATGAGTCAAATTAATATCCCAAGTTAAGGAGGAAAATCATGTTACGCAAATTGATATCAATGACAATTGTTTTATTTTTTGCGATTGGATGTTTTAAATACGCCGATGCGCACGTGACACTAAATCCCAACCAAAGTGAACCAGGATCTTATGACAAATATGATGTGAGGGTTCCAGTTGAGCAAGATAATAACACTGTCAAAGTTGAATTAAATGTCCCTAAAGGTGTCAACGTAGCAAACGTCGCACCTGTTGAAGGATTTAAGCATCAATTTAAAAAAGATAAGAAAGGCAATATCACTAAAATTACATGGAAAGCTACTGGTAAAGGAATAGGACCTAACGAGTTTATAGAATTTCCGATTGTAGCAGCTAATCCTGAAGATGAGGGCACATTTAAATGGAAAGCATATCAAACGTATGATAACGGTGATGTTGTAAAATGGACTGGTAAAGAAAATAGTGAACATCCTGCTCCAACTACTACCGTGAAAAAAGGTGCAAGTTCAAATGATAATAAATCTGAAGCATCTACTTCAAATGGTGGAGGCTCAATCGCTTTATGGATTGTGTCCATCTTTGCAATAATTATTTCATTAGTTGCTCTATTTAAACATGCACGTAATAAAAAATAAAGAGCTCAAAAATTCCTAAAAAGTTTACTTTATCTTTTTAGGAATTTTTTGTAGTCATCTATATTCTTCGTGATTTTGTCACTTTAATATTTAGTAATATG
The DNA here is from genome assembly GCF_001808345.1 of Staphylococcus sp. HMSC06C11. Taxonomy (NCBI): domain Bacteria; kingdom Bacillati; phylum Bacillota; class Bacilli; order Caryophanales; family Staphylococcaceae; genus Staphylococcus; species Staphylococcus sp. HMSC06C11. The sequence continues at coordinate 189,117 of NZ_KV793030.1, read as the reverse complement.
TTCTATAATATAACCGTGAGGGAGGATTCATCATGCGTAGATTACTATATTCTTTTTTATTCTATATGATTATAGGACTATTAAGTGGTTTCTATTACAGAGAATTAACTAAAGCGCATCATTTTACGGGTGATACACAATTAGCATTAGTACATACTCATACACTTATACTCGGAATGTTTATGTTCTTACTTTTATTACCACTTGAAAAGGTATTTAAATTAAGTAGTTATTATTTATTTAATTGGTTCTTTATCGTCTATCATTTAGGTGTCATAGTGACAATAGGCATGATGACTTATAAAGGTACTTTACAAGTGATTGGTGCAAAATATTCACCAGAAGCTTTAGCAGGCTTTGCTGGTATAGGTCATACGGGAATGCTAGCAGGATTGTTATTATTATTCTTTTTACTTAGACAAGCAATTATTACTGAACCTAAGGATTAATTTTAACTCGTGAGTTTTTAATGACTCACGAGTTTTTTATATAGAGCTAATATGAATATCTTCAATACGCATTTCACATATAGTATAATATTGATGAAATAAATGATAATAATTATCACTGGGAATTAATTAATATGCTTTACATATTATAGGAGGAAGCAATATGGAAGACGTTACGATTATAGGTGGCGGTCCAGCTGGCTTGTTTGCAAGTTTCTACTCTGGGTTGAGAGGGATGTCAGTTAGAATCATTGATGTGCAAGATAAGTTAGGTGGTAAAATGCAAATTTATCCGGAGAAAATTATTTGGGACATTGGTGGTGTTGCACCTAAACCGTGCTACCAGATTATCGAAGATATGATTGAACAAGGTTTACATTTTAATCCTAAAGTAAATTTAAATGAACGTGTTACAGATATACGTAAAGTTTCAGAAAGACATTTTGAAATTGAAACAAGTGAAGGGCACATTTATGAATCCAAAGCAGTTATTTTCGCTATTGGAGGAGGAATCATTAATCCAAAACCGCTTGATATTAAAGGTGCAGAACGTTATCAACTTACAAATCTTCACTATGTCGTTCAGTCATTTTCAAAATTTAGAGATAAAGATGTCCTTATTTCTGGTGGAGGAAATACTGCATTAGATTGGGCGCGAGATATTGCGAAAATTGCCAAAAGCGTAACGGTGATTTATCGAAAATCAGAAACAAGTGGTTATGAAGCTATGAATGGGATTCTTAAAGAACTTGGTGTACAATTACTGCCAAACACTAAAATTAAACAACTTATTGGAAATGACAATGATACACGTATTCATCAAGTGAAACTGGAGAATGTTGAGAGCGGTAAAATCGAAACTCAAGCTTTTGATGAAGTCATAATTAGTCATGGCTTTGATCATGAGAATCCATTACTCAAAGATTGTACATCACAATTTGAACTTTATGATGAATACCGAGTTAAAGGCTTTGGGAATACGACTACTAGTGTAGAGGGTATTTACGCATGTGGCGATATCGTGCACCATGATGCTAAAGTACATTTAATTGCGAGCGCATTCAGTGATGCTGGTAATGCTGCTAATTTAGCTAAGACGTACATCGAACCTCATGCAGCAACTGAAGGTTATGTATCAAGTCATAACGATATCTTTAAGGAATCAAACAAAGATATTGTGAACCAATATCTATACTAAGTTTATTGAAAGGATAGCATAGTGATGGTAGAAATTAATTTTGAAGCACCTAAAGTTCAAGAATACTGTGATTTAAGACTCAACGCTGGTATGAGTCCTAAGTCAATTGAAGCTGCTGAAAAGGGGGTACCCAATGCCTGTTTCAATGTCACTATTTATGATGACAATAAGCTCATTGGTATGGGGCGTGTTATAGGAGATGGTGGTACTGCTTTTCAGATTGTAGATATCGCAGTAAATAAAGAATACCAAGGTTTGGGACATGGGCGTACTATAATGGAAGAAATTATGAAGTATATTGATCGAGTGGCTGAAAAAGGAACATATATAAGTTTAATGGCAGATTATCCAGCTGATAAACTTTATGAAAAGTTTGGGTTCATAAGTACCGAGCCACATTCAAAAGGAATGTATATCAAGTATTAAAGATTTGAGCGCGAGTAGGCTATGAGGTGTACTCGCGCTCTTTTCTTATATTAATTATTTTGAAGCATTAAAATCTATTATAATGCGACCAGTATTTTCATGGTTAATCACTTTATCAATAGCTTGAGGAAGTTCATCAAAAGAAATGACATGCTTAATATCATGAAGTTGATTTGGTTTTAAATCTCTTGCTAATCTTCTCCATACACGACGACGTAACTTGATCGGTGTGAAAACTGAATCAATGCCAATAATACTTACACCTCTTAAGATAAATGGAAAAATCGAACTTTCAAACTCATTGCCACCAGTCATACCAATTACTGCTACACTGCCATTATTATCTAAACGTTTAACAATATAAGGTAAATTTTGACCACCGACAGGGTCAATGGCTGCTTGCCAAGTGCGTGATGCCAATGCTTTATTATCATTATCTGGTAGGCGATTGATTACTTCAGTAGCACCAAGTTCTTTTAAATCAGCATCAACATTCTTTCGGCCGGTACTAGCTATCACGTCATATCCCAGATTATCTAACATAAGCATAGCAAGTGTGCCAACGCCACCTGATGCTCCTCTTACTAAAACTTCTTTTCCTTCAATAGTCATGCCAGCTTTTTCTAATTTTTCAATAGCTAAGCCAGCTGTATATCCAGCAGTTCCATAAATCATAGCTTCTTCTAGAGTAAGTCCCTCTGGTAAGTTAATAACCCACTCTGATTTCACACGTGCGTATTCACTGAAACCACCATAATGACTTACACCTAAGTCATAGCTTGTAACAATGACTTCATCTCCAACTTCTAATCCAGGTGCATTCGTTTCTTCAATAGTACCAGCCAAATCAATACCAGGCACCATAGGATAACTTTTTACAATTGCATTGTTATCTTGTGTAGCCAAAGCGTCTTTATAATTAATTCCAGAATAGTGAACCTTAATGAGAACGTCACCTTCAGGTAAATCCTGTTTACTTATCTTTTTAAAATCATGAGAAACGTTACCTTTGTCGTCTTGATCAACTATAAATGCTTGAAACTTTTCTACCATAGTATAGCCACTCCTATAAGTATCTTTTTAAATTCTATAAATTATAGTAATCGTCAACTCTAAATTCCCTTATTCATAGTTTACCCAGTCATTTTATTTTTAAAAATAAATAACACATAAATGTCTCCTAATTTCTTTAAAATTTAAAAGGATTTTTAGATAAAAAATCAAAAGAGTTGTTATTGACACAAATATCACCCACGAATATAATATTCTTGATAATGATTATCAATTGAGAACTTTAACTCCTACTCGATGTGAGTCACAATAGGTTAATCATTTATTTATCAATCTATGAGGTGAAGTAATGAAAAAGTTACCGGTTATTTTATTAGCATCAACGTTAATGTTAGCAGCATGTGGAAACGACAATAATAGTAAAGATAGTTCAAGTTCAACAAATAATAGTAGTGGTGGTAATAAAAAGGAATTAAATGAAGCTACTAAGAAGTATGAAAAGTACACAGATAAGCAACTCGATCAATTCTTAAAAGGTACGCAACAATTCGTTGATGCAATTAAAGATAACAATATGCAAAAGGCTAAAGAATTATATCCTAAGGTACGTATGTATTATGAACGTTCAGAACCAGTTGCCGAGGCTTTCGGTGATTTAGATCCTAAGATTGACGCTCGTTTAGCAGATATGAAAGAAGAAAAAAAAGAAGATCAATGGACTGGATATCATAAAATTGAAAAACAACTTTATCAAGATAATAAAATTGACAGTACAACTAAAAAGGATGCTGATCAATTGTTAAAAGATGCTAAAGAATTACATGCAAAAGCTGATACATTAGATATTACACCTAAATTAATGCTTCAAGGATCAGTAGACTTATTAAATGAAGTTTCAACATCTAAAATTACAGGTGAAGAAGAAATTTATTCTCATACTGATTTATACGACTTTAAAGCTAATATTGAAGGCGCGCAAAAAATATATGAGTTATTTAAACCTACTCTAGAGAAAAAAGATAAAAAGTTAAGTTCAAATATTCAAAAGAACTTTGACAAGGTAAATAAATTACTTGATAAATATAAAGACGGTGATGGTTATAAATCTTATAATGATGTAACTAAGAAAGATAGAAAAGCATTGGCTGATGCTGTAAATGCTTTAGGTGAACCATTAAGTAAGATGGCTGTGGTTACAGAATGAGTAAACTAGACAGAGACCAATCATCACAAATGTCACGCCGATCATTTTTAAAAATGTTAGGCATAGGTGGCGCTGGCGTAGTTATTGGTGCAAGTGGAGTAGGAAGTATATTCTCTTTTAAATCAATGTTTGATACACCAGAAGATGAAGAGAAAGATGCATATGAGTTTTATGGCAAAGTTCAAGCTGGTATTACTACACCCACACAACGTTCAATTAACTTTGTAGCTTTAGATTTAAAATCGAAAGATAAAGCTGCAATCAAAGATATGTTCAAACAGTGGACGAAAATGGCAGCGCAGATGACGGACGGAGATTCTGTCGGTAAAGAGAGTAGTAACCCATTATTACCACCTGTTGATACTGGTGAAGCAATTGGCTTAAGTGCGAGTAAATTAACGCTTACGTTCGGAGTAAGTAAATCTTTCTTGAAAAAGATTGGTATGAAAGACAAGATACCGAAAGATTATAAAGATTTACCACATTTCCCTAATGATCAATTATCGGATGATTTTAGTGATGGAGATATCATGATTCAAGCATGTTCAATGGATGATCAAGTTACTTTCCATGCTATCCATAACTTAATAAGACCATTTAGAGATATTGTACAAGTTAAATGGTCTCAAACAGGTTTTGTTTCAGGACAACTTCATGAAACGCCACGTAACTTAATGGCATTTAAAGATGGGACTGTTAACCCTCGCCATACTGACGAATACAAAGATTATGTATTTATTGATGACGGTTGGGCTAAAAATGGTACATATTGTATTATTCGACGCATACAGATTCATATTGAAACATGGGACCGCACTGCACTCGAAGAACAAGAAGCGACGTTTGGACGTAAACGAATCTCTGGTGCTCCACTAACTGGTAAGAAAGAATTTGATGAAATGGATCTCGGTGCAAAGGATAGTAGTGGAGAGTATGTGATTCCTGCAGATGCTCATGCACGTTTAGCGCATGAAGCGAAGACGTCCATTAAACGTCGTGCTTATAACTACACTGCAGGAACAAATGACAAAACTGGAGCTTTAGAAACAGGCTTATTATTTATTAGTTTCCAAAAGGCGACTCAACAATTTATTGATATTCAAAACCATTTAGGTCATAAAGATAAATTAAATGAATACATTACACATCGTGCCTCCGCAACATTTATCGTATTACCTGGTGTGAAAAAGGGAGGATACCTCGGTGAAACACTATTCGATTAAGATACTTATCGTCTTAATTCTAATATTAAGTTTATTTAAAATAGCACCAGTACATGCTGAAAATGCCTCAATGAGTGAAGCATATGTTTCAATTACGGATGCTAAATCAACGATTAGTGATAATTCAAAAAAGGATAGCGATAAGAAAAAAGCTATCAAGCAAGTTAGAAAAGAAATTAATGCTTTAAAAGTAAAAGATAATAAAGAAGGTAAAGCAGTCAAGAATAAACTGAAGGAAGTTGAAAGTGCTAAAACTTCAGATGATCAAGCTGATAAGTTATCAGACTTAACTAAAGCATTAATTACATATGAAAATACACAAAGTTCTAAAGATGCATCAGGTCAAATTAAAGAATTAAAGCAAGCAGTAGACGCCAAAGATGAACCTATTCAAAAAGCGATTAAAAATAAAAATCGTTCAGAACTCGAATCCATTAATAATAGTTTGAACCAAATTTGGACTAGTCATGAAACTGTCATTCGTAATTACGATGAAGGGAAATATGGGACGATTGAAGTGAATTTAATGCAACTTCGTGTAGCCATACAAAAGGAACCATTAGATCCAAAGAAAGTTAAGAACGCTTGGGATACGTTCAAATCAAGTATAGATACTGTGGACCAAAAACAATCATCAGAAGAAAATGGTAAGTACAAAGTGACACAATTAAATGATGAGTTAGATAAGGCGATAACTGGTATCAATAAAAATGATTTAAAACAAACGGATGCGGCTTTATCTAAATTTATTCAAATTTGGCCATATGTCGAAGGTAAGATTCAAACTAAGAATAGTAGCTTATATACAACTATTGAAGATAAAATACCTTATTATCAAAGTATTTTAGATGACAGCAACAAAGAGCGTGTCAAAGACGGTTTAAAAGAGATCAATAATGATATTAAAGATACGGTTGGAACAGGAGATTATACTTTCGTTGATGTAATGGTAATCTTCTTACGTGAAGGCTTAGAAGTACTATTAATCGTCATGACCTTAACAACCATGACTCGCAAGGTCAAAGACCATAAAGGTACATCTAGTGTGATAGGTGGTGCACTCTTAGGATTAGTATTAAGTATAGCGTTAGCAGTTGTTTTGATTTCAACAATTGGCAATAATGGTATTATTCGTGAGGGTATGGAAACGGTACTTGGTATCGTAGCCGTTATTTTAATGTATGTTGTTGGTGTGTGGATGCATAATCGATCAAGTGCAAAACGTTGGAATGAAATGATTCAGTCGATGTACCAAAATGCAATTAGTAACGGTAACCTTGTTTTATTGGGAACAATCGGCTTGATATCAGTACTTCGTGAAGGTGTTGAAGTTATCATATTCTATATGGGTATGATTGGTAGTATTAAAACGCAAGACTTTATAATAGGAATAGTAATAGCGATTGTAATTTTAATCATCTTCGCTTTACTATTTAGATTTATTGTCAAGTTAATTCCAGTTCACTATATATTTCGAGTGCTTTCAATACTAATCTTCATTATGACATTTAAAATGTTAGGTGTAAGTATCCAAAAAGCTCAATTACTAGGTTGGATACCTCAACATAGTATCGAAGGTATGCCTACAGTGAGTTGGATTGGTTTCTATCCTAGTGTCGAAACAATAGTAGCTCAAATCATTTTAGTTATTTTAATACTATTATTTGTATTTAAACAACGTAAAAAGAATCAACAATAAAGAAAAATCACAAATGAGACTCATTTAGAGTTCATTTGTGATTTTTTGTTTTCTATAAGTGAATTTTGCGATAAACATGCTGATTTCAAATAAGAGAATTAATGGAAGTGTTAATGCTAAGTTTAATATTAAATCAGGTGGTGCGATAATACTTGCTACTACAAAACAAGCAAAGTAAACATATTTTCTATAATGACCTAACTGATTAACATCTATAAGTCCAAAATGAGCTAATCCCATAAATAATATAGGTAATTGGAATATAAATCCAAAAACGAGGAGCCATCTAATTAGCTCTCCTAGGTATGCTTTAAATCCAATAACTTGGTCTATGTTGAGCATATGAGATAGTTTTTCAGAGAAATTAATAATCATTGGAAAGCCAACAAAAAATGCGAAGGCTACTCCTATAATGAATAATAAAGCACAGAAAAAACTATATTTATAAATAAATTGTCGCTCATAAACATGTAGGCCTGGTGCTATAAAAGACCATAGCTGATAGAAAATAATAGGTACAATTAAACATATTGCTACTGTGAAAATAATCATTACATAAATTTGTATCGTTTCGGTAAACGAGAAGGTATGTAAAGTAACATGTGCTCGTTTAATATATTTTATAAAAGGTTGCATCCACCAATGTGATGAAATATAAACTAAGAAGACTGAAACGATAAGTGCGATCAATACAATGACAAGCCTGTGACGTAACTCTTCAAAATGCTCTAATAGTGAAGAACTATTTTGATTGTTCTCGCTGTGATTTAGAAGCTTTACTGGGAGTCTCGTGTGAATCTTCATCAATATGTTCTGCTGCGGATTTAAATTCTTTTAACGTTGAACCAACAGCTCTTCCAAATTGTGGTAATTTTGTAGGTCCAAAAATAATTAATGCGATAATTGCGATTACGACTAAACTTGTAGGACCAGTGATACCTACGACAAACATATTTTCAAACATATAATAACCTCACTCTATTTTTTAAACAATTTTCATCTATAACTTTATACTCATTGATAAAGATTATCAATAGAAAAATGATAGTATTATAAAATAAAAAAGCGTGACTCGTCCAATAAAATAAGTTAAAGTAGTTTAAACGACAAAAAGGGGTTGTTTGGTATGAGTGAAAGTATCCGTGAGGTAAGAAGTGATGAAGTTGAAATATTGCAAGATATAGCTAAGAGAACTTTTTATCATACATTTAAATCGTCTTATGATGATAGAGATTTTAATAAATTTTTTGAAGAGGCGTATAACATTAATCAATTATCTCGTGAACTTCAAGAGAAAGATTCATTTCACTATTTTTTTAAAGATGAACAAAAAGTAGTAGGATATTTAAAATTAAATATTAATCATGCCCAAACAGAAAAAAAGGGAGAGGATTATTTAGAAATTCAACGAATCTATTTCGATGAGGCGTATCAAGGTGGCGGGAGAGGTAAAAAATTCATCGACTTGGCTGTCAAAAAAGCAAAGGAATATCATAAAACTAAGATTTGGCTTGGTGTATGGGAGCACAACCCACAAGCACTTCGATTTTATGAAAAAAGAGGGTTTGTCGTTACAGGTTCACATGAATTTTATACTGGTGATGTCGTAGATAAAGATTTAATTATGGAAAAAAGTTTAATTTAAAATATACCAAAAAGTATATAAAATTTGAACATTGAACTTGTTATTATTAGCGTAGGTATTAAAAATTAGATATAATTATCACGTTAAATTTTTATGAATTTTACGTAAAATTTTAGTAAAAGCAAGGCGTTGATTTTGTTATAACTAGTAATCATTATCGTCAATGTTTCAGTTGCTATGATGACAGTTAATCATTGAATTAAAATGTGTTTATGATAATCGTACATTTTATTTTAATGAGTATACTAGTTTTAATTATCCTAAGCATTTCACTTATGAAGGATTAAATACGTAATACAAAGTGAAAGAGGAATTACAAATATTAGATTTATAAAATCTAATAGCATGTCTGCCAAATCACGTTATATTCATATAGAGTTATTAGAAAGGACGTATAACATGAGTAAACCGACAATTATTGTAACATATTACAACTCAGAAGAGTACATAAAAAGTTGTATTGAAAGTATTAAACAACAGAGAACTCAAGATTTTGAAGTGATTATCGTTAATGATGGTTCTACTGACAATAGTGAACAATTAATGAATGAAGCTTTAAAAGATTATGATAAAGATATTAATTATATCAAATTAGAGAGTAATCAAGGACATGCACATGCACGTAATGTTGCTCTAGAACAAGTGGAAACACCTTATTTTATGTTTCTTGATTCAGATGACGTTTTAGCCTCATATGCAATCACATTTTATCTAGATAAATTTAATTATACTGATGGCTTGATAGCGCCTATTCATTCATTTACACTTCAACGTCCTCAATACGTTGATTTAGATCGTGTTAGAGTTGAGTATTACAATGCTGACGCGAACGTTAATTCATTTTTAAGAAAGCAAACAGCTTGTAATATAATATTCCGAACTGCAATCGTCAAAGCACATCATCTGAAATTCAACGAAGATTTAAGTATTTATACTGATTGGTCATTTACGCTTGAATATATGAAGTATGTTAATAAGTTTATGCGTATTTTTAACTTCCCGTTCTACTTCCGTGGAGAAGTTTACGATCCTTTTGAAACAGTAACGTTAAGTGAGCAAAGTTTTGATGTTCTTTTTGAAGAATATGTAAAGAGCTTCTATGATGCTTTAGAACGTACTTCGAATAAAATGACGCGAACATTTATTATTAATAAAATGGAAAATAGAATTTCCCGTGATTTTGATCCAACTCATTATGATATTAAAGCGAGATACGAGGCTCACAAAGATACACTTGTTGAATTAGCACAATATCTTAACGTCCAACTAGTTAAACATCAAAAACTTATCAATATCATAGAAACGGTTTTATTGATGAATCAAGATACAGAGAATGCTTTTAAAGTGAACCAATTTAGAAAGACATTGCGTCATGTTAAAAATGTCTTACTCAGAAGAAAAAATAAAGATCGTTCTATATATGAACTTACTGATAAAGAAGAAAATGTTAATCAAGGAACGATTGTTTTCGAGGCATTTGGTGGTAAAAATTATAGTGATAGTCCGAAATATATATATGAATATATGCAAAAATACTATCCAAATTACAATTATGTTTGGTCACTTAAAAAACCTGATAAGAGTGTAATTCCAGGTAATGCTAAAAAAGTGAAACGTGGATCTGCTGAATACTATCAAGCATACTCTGAAGCAAGTCATTGGGTATCAAATGCACGTACACCGTTATATTTAAACAAAAAGGATAACCAAACTTATATTCAAACTTGGCACGGTACGCCATTAAAACGACTTGCAAATGATATGAAAGTCGTTCGTATGCCTGGTACAACAACTTCAAGATATAAACGAAACTTCAACCGTGAAACGTCACGTTGGGATTATTTAATTTCGCCTAATAGATATTCTTCAGAAATTTTCAGAAGTGCATTCTGGATGGATGAACCTAGAATATTAGAAATAGGCTATCCAAGAAACGATGTATTAGTGAATCGTGCAAACGATCAAGACTATATCGATGAAATCAAGACAAATCTTAACTTACCAAGTGATAAAAAAGTAATTATGTATGCTCCAACTTGGAGAGATGATGAATTTGTTAGTAAGGGTAAATATTTATTTGAGTTAAAAATTGATTTAGAAAATCTATACAATGAGCTAGGGGATGATTACGTTATCTTATTACGTATGCATTATCTTATCTCTAATGCTCTTGATCTAACAGGATATGAAAACTTTGCAGTTGATGTGTCTAATTATAACGATGTTTCAGAGTTATTCTTGGTAAGTGATTGTTTAATCACTGATTATTCATCTGTTATGTTTGATTATGGTATTTTAAAACGTCCTCAATTTTTCTTTGCATATGACATTGATAAATATGATAAAGGATTACGTGGATTCTACATGGACTATATGAAAGATTTACCAGGTCCAATTTATACTGAACCATATGGATTGGCTAAAAAACTCAAAGACTTAGATAAAGTTCAAGATGAATATCAAGACCAAATTGATGCTTTTTATGATAGATTCTGTTCAGTTGATGATGGTAAAGCTTCTCAATATATCGGAGAGCTTATTCACAAAGATATCGAAGAAAACAAGTAGAAATATAATATTTATATATAAGGCTGTGACTAATTTTATTGTCACAGTCTGTTTTGTATCTAAACTTAAGAAAATTCATTTGAAAGTTAAATCAATATATGGGACAGATGTCTCGAAAGTAATTTGAAAATGTATATTTGATGCTAATTAGAAGGGAAAGGACTTCTTATAGTCTGTATATAAATTTAATACTCAATTAATAAATATAGGTTATAATATTAATAAGGAATTAATATTATACTCTTTTTTTATTCTTTTTATAAAAATATGATGTTATAAAATGAGAGTAATGGTAGATAGATTCAAAAGCTGGAGGAGGTATTCATGAAGAGATTATTCGCAAGTATCACAGTTCTAACATTAATACTAGCAGCATGTTCTCATAGTGGAAGTGATGAAAATGAGAAAAATGATGATAGTTCGAAGAAGGAACAAAAAGAGAAAAAGTCTAAAACTGATTCAAAGGATAAGTCTAAAAATCATAAAGATAAAGACAGTACATCTAAATCTAGTAGTAATAATAATGAACTTTCGTCGTCTGATTCACCAACTGAAAATACTAATACATCAAAACAGCAACCTCAATCTAACCAAGATAATAGTAAAAATAAGGACTATGTTGCACCTTATCAAAGCAATCACGCGACACAGGTCGCTAGAAGCTTGTCTCCATTTAATGGAAATGAAGGTCAAGCACTACAACAACTTCCAAATTTTGAAACAGCCCTAGATATAGCAAAGAATGAGGCAAACATGTTTGGTAACTCACATAAAAAATATAATGACTACTCCCTCGAGGCTACTAATGATGGATTTAGATATGTATTTAGCTTTAAAGATGACTCAAAAGACAATAGTTATTCGATAGTCACAGTGAATCGACAAGGTCAACCAACACTTATAGATCCAAACTATCATCAATAGTATATAAATAACGCGTTCACTTAATTTAAAAGTGAGCGCGTTATTTAAGTAATTATCAATTTATTTGCTGAGCTATTAAATGACTAAGTTTGTCTAATGAATGATTTTGTCTATTAATATATTTACTATTTACATGTGGTATTGAATCAGAAATTAAATGATTTGTAAGTAATTCTGCATCTGTATACCATACTTCTTTTAAGCTATTGAGTACATCTTCATATACACCACGTTCTTCAACATATTGAGCATGATTTGGCGTATATAAACATACCTTTTTATTAAGAGTGAGTGCATCAAAAATAATAGAAGAGTAGTCGGTTAGAACAATATCAGCTATCATAATTAAATCTTGTGTTTCTACACTTTCAGGTGGGACAATCACGCCATCAGGAATGTAATTATCTTTACTTTCAACGTGCCCTTTGAATATCACATTATATTTATTGAGTAACTTATCAGATAAAGGTAGTATATCTTCTTCAGATGTATTTGATTTCCAAGTTGGGGCATACAACAGAACTGGCTTAGAGGTATCTAATTGTAACCCTTTGATAATTCTTTTTCTTAGGGTGAGATCTTGAGATTTATTTAATAAATAATTGACTCTTGGATAACCGATAGGTAGGATATCTAATTTATGACTCGGAAAAGCAGATTCAAAATATTTTACAACCTCTGTAGAATCAACGACAAGATAATCTTGATGGACCCATTTATTATATTTACGTGCTCGATAGTTATAAATGTTTAGATTTTGATGCGGTTCTTTACTATCTAAAAAGAGACGCTTAATAGGTGTTCCATGCCATAATTGAATGACCTTTCCATTAGGACGAACATCATCAGGTAGATAGCTTTCTATGATTACAACACTAGCAGTTTCAATGACTTCCTTTGCACTCTCATCATTAGGAGATATGAAATGTGGGCCAGTTCTATCATCAGTAATAAAATATGATTCTACTGTAGCGTTATGTTTTACAAAGTAATTAAATAGATACTTAGAATTTCCTCTATAATGATAATCAAAACCTAAAAATACGACATGTGATTTAATTTTAGAATCATCTTTATCATAAATATAACTAATTTCCTTATGTTTACGTAATGAATAATTTTTAATTGGATTTACGAGCCATCTTGGTGCTTTGAATTTAGTACTTAATAACACGGAATCAGAATAACGTATACTATCATGATCATTGAAAGGTACACGTGTGAAAGGGATTCTACGTTGATGTTCATATGCAATTTTATTAAGAAAGAATTGATCTCTATAATTTAATCCATTACGGTCAAAACTTCTCCAGAATACCTTGCTTGTTCGGAGGGAGTCTTTAAAATCAAGTGCCACATGTCCTTCTACAGCTACATGGCCCTTAAGAATAGTAAATAAAGCTAAGTCAAATATCGTTTCAACCTCAAATTTATTCAATATCTTAAGCGCTGAATTGATTTCGTAAATAACATTAGGATATAAATTAATATTTTGTACCCAATCTTCAAAGTTAATATATGTTTTACCAAAGTATCTACAGTCATTAAGATACGTATTATGTATTGTATAATCGACAACAAATGAAGTTGAAGGTAGCTCAATGGATTTTAACATTGATTGATGAATCTGAATTTCATTTGAATAGGGTACAAAATGTGTGTAACCCTCATGTAAAGCTTTTTCTAATAGTCCTTCCAACTTCTCCATATGTGAAATGTTTATTTGTTTTATCATTCGTTTTCCTTCTATCTATTAAACTTTTATTACTACTATTTTATCATGTGGCTCACTATAATTCATGAATTCACTGCTTAAAAATGACTTTCAATGTAATAAATCTAAAAACTTAGTACTATATTTTTTTTAGGAAAATATTAAACTTTGAGGTTTTGAAATCTTCTTGAATAAACTATAAAAAGTCTATTGTATTTTTAAAAGAAAGATGATATATTTTTCTTGTGAAAAAGTTCACAAATATTTGTGGGGATGACATACTAATTTTTATTTAATTTTTGTTAACTGTTTAAAATTAGTATGTTGCTAGTTAAATTCATAGAAAATTTTTAGGAAAGAAGAGTCAAAATATGTTAGTACAAACATTTAATCCATTTGGTAATTTAATATTATCAAGTTTAGTAGCAGCAATACCTATCATTTTATTTTTACTATGTTTAACAGTTTTCAAAATGAAAGGAATTTATGCAGCGATAACTACACTTGTAGTGACATTGCTCATTGCAATTCCATTTTTCAAATTACCAGTGGGAATCGCTTCTGGTGCAGTTGTAGAAGGTTTCTTCCAAGGGGTGATACCTATTGGTTATATTGTAATGATGGCGGTATTACTTTATAAAATTACTTTAGAGTCTGGGCAATTTTCAACTATACAAGATAGTATAACAAGTATTTCTCAAGACCAACGTATTCAATTATTACTGATAGGATTTTCGTTTAATGCGTTCTTAGAGGGTGCTGCAGGTTTTGGGGTGCCAATTGCAATTTGTGCTTTATTATTATCACAACTTGGCTTTAAACCACTTCAAGCAGCAATGTTATGTTTAGTAGCTAATGCAGCGTCAGGTGCCTTTGGGGCAATAGGTATACCAGTTGGAGTGGTCGATACATTACATTTACCGGGAAATGTTACAGCTATGGGTGTTTCACAAACCGCAACACTGACATTAGCCATTATTAACTTCTTTATTCCGTTTTTATTAATTTTTATTATTGATGGCTTCAAAGGTATTAAAGAAACATTACCATCTATTTTAGTTGTTTCTGTCACTTATACAGTTTTACAAGCACTATTAACTGTATTCAATGGACCAGAGTTAGCAGATATTATTCCGCCACTTGCATCTATGCTAGCTTTAGCTTTATTTTCTAAAAAGTTCCAACCTAAACATATCTTTAGAATTCAAAAAGATGTTGAACCAGAACCAGTTAAACATCATAAAGGTAAGGAAATATTATATGCATGGAGCCCATTCGTTATTTTAACAATCATTGTCATGATATGGAGTTCTCCATCATTTAAAGGGTTATTCTTACCAAAAGGTAAATTATCATCACTTGTGTTTAACTTTAATCTACCAGGTACATTCAGTGATATAGCACACAAACCAATTGTATTATCACTTAATATTATTGGCCAAACAGGTACAGCTATTCTACTAACGATCGTTATTACTATATTGATGTCTAAGAAAGTAAACTTTGGAGATGCTGGTCGTTTATTTGGTGTCACTTTTAAAGAACTTTGGCTACCAGTCCTTACTATTTGCTTTATTCTGGCAATCTCAAAAATTACAACATATGGTGGATTAAGTAGTGCGATGGGTCAAGGTATTTCTAAAGCAGGTAGTGTCTTCCCAATCTTATCACCTATACTTGGATGGATTGGCGTATTCATGACAGGTTCCGTCGTCAACAACAACTCATTGTTTGCACCTATTCAAGCATCAGTTGCTCAACAAATAGGTACTAGTGGATCATTGCTTGTTGCTTCAAATACTGTAGGTGGTGTGGCAGCCAAACTCATCTCACCACAATCTATAGCGATTGCAACAGCTGCCGTTAAAGAGGTTGGTAAAGAATCTGAGTTACTTAAAATGACATTACGATACAGTATCGGTTTACTCGTATTCGTATGTTTATGGACATTCATCTTATCATTATTACTATAAAAAATAACATCTCCAAGCCTTTAAAAGTTCTTAGTAGGCTTGGAGATGTTTAATTATTTGAACATATTCATAAAGTTTTCATATACTGAATCCGGGTGATATAATTTTAAGGTTTCTTTACTATTTTGAATAATATGATCAAGTTCATGATAATTATGTGTTGTTAAATCAATTTGCTTGGCTAATTGTGATACATTTTCATACTCTACAAGATAACCATTATGGCCATTTTTTATAATAGCTTCAGGACCTACATTGCCTTTAAAACTAATAACTATATTATCCTGAAGCATCGCTTCTAAAATAATCATCCCAAAACCTTCATTACGAGAAGGTACAACAACAATTTTGCTTTGCGCTAATTTACTATTTAATTCTTGTGTAGACGCATTGATTTGAATAATATCGCTTAAATTATATTGATCGATAAATTCTTGTAATTGGTGTTGTTCTTTTCCATCCCCATAAAGATGTACTTCATAGTTTAAACTTCTTAAATAATCTTGTATAAGTCTCACACTCTCAAGAAGTAAATCAAATCCTTTTTCATATTCTAAACGACCAGCGGCCAAGATAATATTTTTCTTCGGCGCAGCAATTTTTTTCTCAGTTACCATATTTGGTACGACGTATACAGGAGTTTTAAGTCGAGATTGATATTTTTTTTGATCACTTTCAGTTAATGTAGTGACTTTATTTAAGTTTCTATAGGCAGCAATAATTTCTCTTTGATATTGCTCAGGATGAGCATCAAAATTCATGTGTTCCATACCTATTTTGGTGATATGAGTTTTGGCATATTTTGAGATTAAAATATTGAAGCTCGCACGAGTACCAATTAATACATCTGAAGACACATTTTTGATGGCTTTAATCATTTTCTTTTCGACATAACTTGAAAACTGATTTAATCCTGGTTCATGTTGAGAAATTTTTTGTGGTTTTAAAAGTGGAGTATAAGATTTTACACGATTAGCGACAATCGCTTTGAAATTTTTGGCTTTAAAACGATAGTCAACTAATACTTTAATATTAATATCTTTGTTTAATTTAAAATAGGGCGATTGTGCGCCTCTAAATACTGAGATGATTGTAACTGAGTGACCTTTTTGAGACAGAGTATTAGCGAGCTGGGAAATAGATTTTACTGTTCCACCCATAGCATATATATTATGCATGAAAAACGTGAACGATTTCATGTAAAACACCTCATTGTTTCTATAATCTTGTAGTTCATTATAACATTAGTCTGACTACTAAAGGTAATATGTTAGAATGGATTAATAGCATTATTTAAGGGTAAGAGTTTAACAATTTATAGATATCTGACTTTTTATCCTTTTGTGAATAGCAATTTATAGTATATAATTAAACTAGTTTAATCAATGGTTATGATGAGGGAGAATCAAGTCTTCCTTAAATAACTCTTGGGATATATTTTTTATAGGTTTAGAAAGCGCTTTAATATAGAAATCTATATTAAAACAAATCCATTAGAGTCAATCGTTCCATTTATTCATTGAAAAGGGGGACTGTATTTGTTATGAGTACACAACATAGCAAAACAGATGTCATCTTAATTGGTGGCGGCATTATGAGTGCAACATTAGGAACATTACTTAAAGAATTATCACCTGAGAAAGAAATTAAATTATTTGAAAGATTGGACCAACCTGGTGAGGAAAGTTCAAACGTTTGGAATAACGCTGGTACAGGGCATTCAGCATTATGCGAGCTGAATTACACTAAAGAAGGTAAAGATGGCTCAGTTGATATCACTAAAGCGATAAAGATTAATGAACAATACCAAGTGTCTAAACAGTTTTGGACGTATTTAGTACGTACGGGTCAATTAGATAGCCCAGGTAAGTTTATCCAATCTGTACCACACATGAGTTTTGTTAAGGGCGAAAATAATGTGCGTTTCTTGAAAAGTCGTGTAGATAGTCTTCAAAAGAATGTTCTTTTCGAAAAAATGGAAATCTCTGAAGATCCTGAAAAAATTAAGAAATGGGTACCATTAATGATGGAAGGGCGTAAGTCAGAAGAGCCTATTGCTATCACTTATGATGAAACAGGGACAGACGTGAATTTTGGTGCTTTAACGAAAAAATTAATTAGCAATTTACAAGAGAAACATGTCGAAGTGAATTATAAGCATGAAGTTCAAGACATTAAGAAACAGGATAATGGTAATTGGAATGTTGTTATTAAAGATTTAACATCTGGTCAAATAACAAATTATGAAACGGAATTTGTATTTATCGGTGCTGGTGGCGCTAGTTTACCTTTATTACAAAAAACAGGTATTAAAGAATCTAAACACATTGGTGGTTTCCCAGTAAGTGGATTATTCTTAAGATGTAAAAATCCTGATGTTATTAAACAGCATCATGCAAAAGTGTATGGTAAAGCAGAGGTGGGAGCACCTCCAATGTCTGTACCTCACTTAGATACACGTTTTGTTAACGGCGAACGTTCTTTATTATTTGGACCTTTCGCAGGTTTCTCACCTAAATTCTTAAAAACTGGCTCATATTTAGATTTAATTAAATCTGTTAAACCAAATAATATAGTAACGATGTTAAGTGCAGGTGTTAAAGAGTTTAATTTAACTAAATATCTTGTATCTCAATTAATGTTATCTAATGAAGAACGTGTTGATGACTTACGTGTGTTCTTCCCTGAAGCTAAAGACGAGGATTGGGAAGTAATTACTGCAGGACAACGTGTTCAAGTGATTAAAGATACTGATAAATCTAAAGGTAACCTACAGTTTGGTACGGAAGTTATTACTTCTGAAGATGGTACACTAGCAGCTCTTTTAGGTGCTTCACCAGGTGCGTCAACAGCAGTAGATATTATGTTTGATGTATTACAACGTTGTTATCAATCAGAATTTAGTGGTTGGGAATCTAAAATCAAAGAAATGGTACCTTCATTTGGCTTGAAACTCTCAGAACATGAAGATGTATACCATGCCGTAAATAAAGAAATTACAAAGTATTTAAATGTTAAATAATTTGTAGAAGCTAAGTTAATGATAAAGTAAGTCAATTAAAAACAAAGGCTCTAAGATGGTTTCAAACTTGAAATCATCTTAGAGCCTTTTTTATGAAGATAAAGTATAAACTAAAACATGGTTAGGAGTTAGTTTATACAGTGTTTTTAATTGGTAATTGAATTGTGAAGATTGTAGCGTCGTTAGATTGAACAGAAATAGTACCATTGTGCAATTCTACGATGGATTTTGTAATTGCGAGACCTAAACCATTACTACTCTGATCATTGTTTAATTTATAAAATCTTTCGAAAATGTGAGACATATCTTTATCACTGACTGCGCCCTCATTTTCGATGGTAAAAATAATATTGGAAGCTTCTATTGATAAATGTATCTGGATTAAGCCATATTGTGGTGTGTATTTAATGGCATTAATGATAAGATTGCTTAACGCTTGATGAATAAGTCTTTCATTTCCTAGGAAATATACCTCATCTAATTCTGTCATAATTACTAAATCTTTTTCTTCAATATGGAATTGCTCATGTCTGACAATATCTTTAATTAAATCATTTAAGTGGATGCGATTATCTAAAGTTAAATGTTCTGCGTTATCTAATTCAGATAGTAATAATAGTTCTTGCGTTAAATCACTGACTTGAGTAGTAATATTAAATAGCTCATTAACATGCATTTGTCTTTCTTCTTTACTTTTAGACAATTGTAGTTGAGTTAATATACTTTGAATGTGTGTCAGTGGAGTTTTGATTTCATGAGATACATTTTGGACAAAATGTTGTCTCATTTCATCTACTTGTCCTAAACGTTTGCGCATTGTATCAAACCTTGATTGTAAGGTGCCAATTTCATCTTGACGTGTTTGATTGATAGGAGTTTGAAAATCGCCTTTCATCAGTCTATGGGTTGCACTTTTCAGAGCAGAAACGGGTTTAATAATTGAATACGTAGAAGCAATAACTAATGAAATTGAGATGACAAGTAATAGCCCAAGTAACACGGCTAAAAATATTCTAAACTCACTAAATGTTTCACCAATATCAGGACGCATAAATACCGCAACTGGTTTATCGTTAGATTTAAAGCGTAAGCCTACCGTGTTATCCGTTTCATTATCGAAAAAACCTGTGACAAATAATTCAAATGGCTTATTTTTAATACCGTGATAATTTTTACCATTCATTACAGATTGAATAGCAGATTGTGGTAATGTATCTCGACGGAATGGTTCTCCATAAAAATGTTTTGTACCATGATTATCTACAGTAAGTATTTGATAATTCATATCTCCCAAATGTTTAAAATAAGAGGAGAGTGATTGAGTGTTTTGTGCGTTTTCATAATTGCGTGCTTCTTCTAAGGTTTTCATAATTTTAGCATCATTAGAGGCTTTTAAATTAAAATGATAATAGATATTTGTAAGGACAAAGCTTATAAAGGCGCTAAAAAGTATCACTGTGATGGTATAGATTGCAATTCTAGAATAAAGTGTTTTAAACATCTTGATTCACCTTATACCCTTGTCCACGGACCGTATGTATTGAAATTGATGCACCTAATCTAGACAACTTTTGACGGAGTCTTTTAATGTGTACATCAACAGTTCGATCATCACCTTCATAATCAAAGCCCCAAATTTTTTCAATGATGTCATTTCGAGTAAAAATGTGTTTTGGATTAGACACTAATAAAAATAATAATTGGAATTCTTTATTAGGAAGATTTATCGTTTTAGCATCAACGCTTATCTCCATATATGGTTGATTGAGTGTTAAATTTCCAAGTTTAAGTTCAGACTCAGCATTGATTTGATATCTTCTTAACACCGCTTTGATTCTAAATAGTAATTCTTTCACCTCAAATGGTTTAGTTACATAGTCATCTGTCCCGCTTAAGAAAGCACGTTCTTTATCACTTAAAGCGTCTCTTGCCGTTAACATAATAACGGGTATATCATAATCCTCTTTTAAAGTTTTACATAATTCGAAACCATTTATGCCATTCATCATAATATCAACGATAGCTATGTCGACATTCTCTTTTTCAAGAAAATGAAGTGCCTCCTCACCACTTAAAAAAGCGTGTGTTTCAAAATGTTCATTTATTAGATGAGATTTTACATAATCTAATATTTTTCGATCATCATCAACAACTAAACAGCTCGCCATCATCTTTTCGCTCCTAAGTTTTTTATTTATTATACTATTTTCAATTTTAATTTAACATATCGAAGTTCGTTCATATTCAGTTCACATTCACTTCTTAAAATTTTGGTGACAAAGATAAAGGAGTGACTATAAATGAATTTAGCATGGAAGGAAATTAAATTTTATAAATTCAGATTTATTCTTATAATGCTTATCGTATTTTTAATGTCTACGATGGTTTTATTTATCAGTGGGTTGGCTCAAGGACTAGCCAGGGAAAACATTTCTCTATTTGATCACCTCAAAGGGAACCAATTTATTATTCAGAAAATGAAGGAACCACAACTAGAAAAATCTTCATTAAACTCTAAACAACAATTTAAAATAAACAAAATCGTTAACGAGCAACCAATAAAAATGATGTCAAAAACTTTAAATATAAAAGGTAATGAAGAAAATGTCGTTGCATTAAACTATACGACCGAAAATAAATTTAATCTAAAATCTGGAACATATCCAAATCATAAAAATGAAATTGTAGTGAATGAAAAACTTATCGCAAAAGGGATTAAAAAAGGAGATAAAGTGAAGTTCACCAAAGAAGGTAAGCCATATAAAGTCGTAGGAATTCTTAAAGATGCTATGTATTCGCATAGTAATGTGATTCTTATGAATCAAAACGTATTTCAAAATAAAAATAATGGTGTGGCTTCATTTTATTCATTGAGTCATTTATCTAGTAAACAGAAGCATGAAATCAATTCAATTAAAGGTGTGCAACATGTAAAAGCACAAGAATTAACGAATCATATTGCTAGCTACAAAGCTGAGCAAAGTCCATTGAAAATGATGATTTATAGTTTATTTATTATCACAGCAATAGTATTAAGCGCATTCTTTTATGTAATGACGATACAGAAAATTTCCGAGATAGGAATACTTAAAGCTATAGGCATTTCAACACCACATTTACTTATTTCATTAATCGTTCAAATTTCAGTAATTACTCTGATTGGTGTAATTATTTCTGAAGCTTTAATTATATTAGTAAATCAAATTTTACCGGTTACAATGCCATTTCATTTAGAAGTGAGCAACATGTTAGTTGTATTAATAATATTTTTAATCGTTGGTTTAATTGGCGCATCACTCTCGTTCATTAAACTTTTAAAAATTGATCCGATAGAAGCGATAGGGGGAAATGAATAATGACATTAATGGTAGATAATATTGTTAAAACTTTTGGAGAAAATGAATCTGAAACGCAAGTTTTAAAAGGAATCAATTTTGAAGTTCAGGATGGAGAATTCGTTATCTTAAATGGTGCTTCTGGTTCCGGTAAAACTACATTATTAACGATACTAGGCGGTTTATTATCACCTACATCTGGTAAACTCATCTATGAAGAAAGCCCTTTATTTAATAACAACAACAATACTAAAATGAGGCTCAACGACATCGGCTTTATATTTCAAGCGTCATATCTCATCCCGTACCTCACTGTAGAAGAACAACTGATCACTGTTGGTAAAGAAGCGGGAATGTCTAAAAGAGAAGCAAAGTTACGGGCTAATGAATTACTTGATGAGATTGGTTTAACACATAGGGTGAAAAGCTATCCCTATATGTTATCAGGTGGAGAAAAACAACGTGTAGCGATTATGAGAGCGTTTATGAATCATCCTAAAATCATACTAGCTGACGAACCTACCGCAAGTTTAGATGCAGAGAGAGCTAGAGATGTCGTAGCAATGATTAAAGAACAGATTAGTGACAAACGTATGATTGGTATAATGATTACACATGATGAAAGTTTATTTAAATATGCGGACCGTGTTATAGAACTTTATGACGGTAAAATAATCAACTAATAAAAAGAGCGAGGTAACGTTAGTCTACTTGAATAGTAGTTTTCGTTATCTCGCTTATTCATTTCTTAGACGATGATCATGCGTATAAGACTTACCCAAAAGATAATCGCAAAATAAATAGTTAGAATTACTTTATATTGATACATTAATCCTAAAAAATCTTTGATAAGCGCTATACTGAAAAAATGATAGGGTGTATGGCTCCCGAGACCATAGAATTCTAAACCTACTTTATTAGCAAGACGTAATGATCTTAAAATATGGAATTGGCTTGTAACACATAAGAATTGTGCCCGTCTTCCAAAATGTCCTTCTATGATTGGCTTTGAATATTGAAAATTGGTATACGTATTAGTAGATTGTTCTTCCATTAGAATACGTTTCTCCGGCACACCCTTCGCGATGAGATAGCGTTTCATTGCTAGCGCCTCAGTAATGGGTTCATCGGGACCTTGCCCACCACTTACTAACATATATGGAGAATGCTTTTGAGATTCATAAACTTTGATTGCACAATTTAACCGTTCAGCAAGCATAGGAGTGACTTCCTCTGTAAAAATACCTGCTCCTAGTACCATAATTAGGTCTACATTTTTAGAAAATAAATGACTACCATAAGCTGATGACCAAGAAATATAACAAATAAAAGCGAATATAGTACTATAAGCGATGGTGGCGAACCATAAGGCCAATCCATTAATAATTGGGATGTCTACCGTACTGATATATATACATGCTGATAGGAATAATATGATGCGATAAAGGTAAATAAACATGTGTTTCAAAAACAGACGTCCACGTTTAAAGTTAAATAAATGTCGATGTTTAATGAGAATGAATAATGAAGCAATCAACATTAAGCTTGTTAAATCATACGGAATAGTTAAATGAATTAAATGATAAATTGTAATGATAAATCCGATAATAATAGTAGAAATATAAGCTCTTAAATTAAGAGTGAGTGGTTGATTGACATACAAAGATGCAATAAGGATAAAAGCAATGATTGTTAGAATAATTGATATCATGAATGGATTACCTCTACATTTATTGTATATATAATGTAGACTAGCTATTCATAATTAGCAATCTTTTAGCTATAAAATACGTGAGCTCATTAGAGGTTTCAATTTGATAGTATTCTTGCTATTATTTAAAAGTATGAAAAATAATTTTTTTATATAAATAGATAAAATAAATTAGGAGATTCTACATGGTAAGACGAATAGAAGATCATATCATTTTTTTGGAAAAATTCATAAATGACGTAAATACATTAACTGCAAAGCTTCTTAAAGATTTACAAATTGAGTATGGTATTTCTATAGAGCAATCAAATGTGTTGAATATGTTAAGTAATGAATCATTAACAGTGAGTCAAATTACTGAAAAACAAGGCGTCAATAAAGCAGCAGTAAGTAGAAGAGTTAAAAAATTATTAGATGCTGACTTAGTTAAACTCGAAAAAACAAATGCCAATACTGACCAACGCTTAAAAATTGTAATTTTGTCAGAAAAAGGCAAAGAATATATTGTAAAAAGAAAAGCAATCATAAGTAATATTGCTAATGATATGACAAGTGATTTCTCAACAGAGGAAATAGAAAAAGTTAGACATGTTTTAGAGGTCATTGATCATCGTATCAAATCGTTTAATTCTAAATTATAAATATTCTGAGAATTAGACTATACACTGAATCGTTGATAGGAATATAATGAAAAGTGTAAATTATTTTAAGTATTTAGGACTAATTATGTATTTAACTTAAGCTGTTTTATTAATATAATTCGAATAAGTGCGTAAATGCTTTTTAATTAAAATAAAATGAAAACTACATATATTAGAAATTGTAATTTTAAATCAAAATCTGTAAAATAAACCAGGTGGATAAAATAATTATATAATATAAAAATTAAGTGAATGTAGTGTGGGAATAAGAGGTGATATAATGAATCAATGCCCAAACTGTGGACATACAGTTAGTGGTGATAATGAAAGCTGTCCAAATTGTGGGCAATCATTATCAAGAGATAAGAAAAGAAAAAATAAAACTAAACAGCAATCATCTCAATCGCAAAATAATAACGCTACGAACCTCAAATTACGTAGAATTGTTCCACTAGGAATCGTCTTTTTTATTTTAATACTTATTGTGGTTTTATTTTTCCTATTAAAGAACTTTAATTCTCCAGATGCACAAGCTAAGATTCTTGTTAATGCAGTAGATAATAATGATACGCAAAAAGTAGCAACTTTATTAAGTACTAAAGATAATAAAGTAGATCCAGATGAGGCGAAAGAATATATTAAATATATTAAAAACGAAGTAGGTATGAAAAGTTTTATTAGTAATATTCGAGAGACAGTGGACAAATTGAATAAAAATAATTCAAGTGTCGCATCGTATATCCAAACGAGAAGTGGTCAAGACGTACTGAGAATTAGTAAAAATGGTACGAGATATTTGTTCTTTGATAATATGAGCTTTACTGCACCCACGAAACAACCAATTATTAAACCTAAAGAAGAAACAAAATATGAATTTAAAACAGGTGGTAAACGCAAAACTGTCATTGCAGATGCACACAAGAATACACCATTAGGTGATTTCATACCGGGTACTTATCACATGCCTGCTAAAAAGATTACTAAGAATGGCACATTCAATGGCTATTTAAATTTTGATTTTAGAGAAAGTAGTTCTGAGACAGTAGAAGCTTCGGAAGATTTTGATCAAACCTATTTAAATATCAAATTAAAAGGTGCAAGTAAATTAAGTGAAAGTTCAGAAAAAGTAAAAATTAATGATCGTGAAATGTCATACTCAAATTCTAAAGAGTATGGTCCGTATCCGAAAACGAAAGATATTACTATATCTGCCACAGGTAAAGCAAAAGGTAAAAAATTTAGTTCAGAAACCAAAACAATTAGTGCTGATGATTTAAAAAATAATACGACTGTGACGTTAAATTTTGAAAGTGATAAAATCAACAGTTATGTTGAGAAAAAAGAAAAAGAAGAGAACAGTCTCAAAAATAAATTAACGGAGTTCTTCAGTGGTTACTCAATGGCGATTAATTCAGCTTTTAATATGAATAATTTTGATTTTATATCAAGTTATTTTAAAAAGAATTCTTCTATTTATAAACAAATGAAAAATAACTTTGCAAATCATACAACTGTTTCAATGCTATCACCACAAGTATTAAGTGCCAGTAGAAGCGGAGATAAAATTAAAACTACGATTCAACAAATTGATAACTCAGGTAACTTTGTTAACAAAGACTATGAACTAGAAATTGACTCTGATAATAGTAATATGCAACTCACAAAAGGTGATGAATAAAAGCCAAATGCAAAATGCATTTGGCTTTTTTATAGCTATTTAGTAATATAATTAATTATCAGGAAAAGCTTAAGAAAAAATAAATGCTTGATTTCCTTTTAAAGGTATAAAGGAGGCTTCACTTTGGAGCAATCACAACCCAAACATCGCAATTCCCTATTATTTATCATCATTTTAGGTGCGCTTACTGCTATAGGACCGTTGTCAATTGACATGTTCTTACCAGGTCTACCTAACATTAAGAATGATTTTCATACAACAGCATCAAGTGCTCAATTAACAATTTCATTTTTCATGGTGGGATTAGCATTCGGTAACTTGTTTTCTGGTCCTATTTCCGATTCTAAAGGTCGTAAAAAGCCTCTTCTTATTGCGATGGTTATTTTCACGCTGGCAAGTTTAGGAATCATTTTTGTTACGAATATTTGGGTGATGATTATATTACGTCTTATACAAGGTCTAACTGGTGGGGCAGGTGCAGTCATATCCAGAGCAGTGGCAAGTGATAAATACTCAGGAAATGATTTAACCAAATTCTTATCACTTCTAATGTTAGTTAACGGTGTTGCACCAGTTATCGCACCAGCACTTGGGGGATTGATACTAAGTTTTACTGGTTGGAGAATGGTCTTTATTATATTGACCATTTTCGGTTTACTTATGTTCATAGGAACACTCTTCAAAGTTCCAGAATCCCTTGAAAATGAACACCGTGTTAATAGCAACATTGGCACAATGTTTAAGAACTTTAAAGATTTATTTGCTACACCAAGATTTGTATTACCTATGTTGATACAAGGCGTGTCATTTGTTTTATTATTTACTTACATTTCAGCCTCACCATTTATTGTTCAAAAAATATATGGATTTTCACCTTTACAGTTTAGTATCATGTTTGCATCCATAGGTATTACTTTAATTATTTCAAGTCAACTGACAGGTAAGTTAGTAGATTACTTTGATAGACAATCTATACTTAGAATGATGACTGTAATCCAAATTTTAGGTGTCATCATAGTAAGTATGACATTAATCAATCATTGGAATTTCTGGTTATTAGCGTTTGGCTTTGTAATACTTGTAGCACCTGTAACAGGTGTAGCAACACTTGGTTTCTCTATTGCAATGGATGAAAGTAAAAGTGGAAAAGGCAGTTCTTCAAGCCTTCTTGGACTATTTCAAACATTATTAGGTGGACTGATGTCACCACTCGTAGGTATTAAAGGGGAAAATGATCCAACACCCTATATTATTATTGCTATAACAGCTGTAATTCTGATTATATTACAACTTTTAAATAGACGCGTATTTAAAAAAAGCTAAACTGTCTAAGATGATTTAATCTAAGTCTACTTCAGAGTTGAAATTAACTTCGAAGTAGACTTTTTTCATCTTCAGTTTAGCTTTTAATGTTTACCTTTGCAGTTTAATAGTATTTGCGAGTAAGACTTCTGCTATGACTTTTGGAGACTCTACACAACCACTTCGTAACCAATCGATAATAATACCGGCTTGGCCTCCTACAGAATAAACAACAAACATGTGTTTATTCTGAATTGAGGTTTCATATCTATTCATCACCTTTTCATAACAATCTCTAGTTTCATTAATATAATCCAAAGCAATATCTTTATTAGGATGAGTAATTAATGTTGCTTTATAAAAAGCTTCCCTACGTTTGATATAACTTGCAACAAGTAAAAAGAATTTATACATTTTCTTTTGATCTTGTTTAATGCTATGAAAGTCATGATAAAAAGAATTAAGTAAAGCTTTATATTTATTGAGATGATAATTTTGTATACGTTCTAATAAATGATATTTATCTTGAAAATGATCATAAAAAGTTGAGCGATTTACGTTACTATATGCACAAATCATTTTGATAGTAATGTCCTCAAATGGATATTCTTCAAGTAATTCAATAAGACTTTGAATGATTTTATATTTAGCGCGTTGCTTCATTGTTTCACCTGATTAATTTTTTTATATAAGTTTTTATCCAACACAATTATAAAAATTGTTGGTGTTATTTTTAGATTCACATCTCTATAATAGATAAAGTGAATTTTAAAAGCAAATAGGAGGATATATTCATGAAGAAAATGGTATTAGTGAATGTCATTACTATCATTGTCTTAGTAGTTATAGGTGTTCTAGCTTTCTGGTTCTGGAACAATGCGACTAGCTACGTAACTACTGACAACGCAAAAGTAGACGGAGATCAAATTAAAATCTCAAGTCCAGCTTCAGGACAAATTAAATCTCTTGATATTAAACAAGGAGATAAACTTGATAAAGGTGATAAAGTAGCTGAAGTTTCAGCTCAAGGTGAAGGTGGTCAATCTAAAGATATGAGCATCAAAATGCCTCAAAAAGGTACTATCGTAAAAACTGATGGTATGGAAGGGTCTATGGCTCAAGCTGGTAACCCAATCGCTTATGCATACAATTTAGATGATTTATACATTACTGCTAACGTAGATGAAAAAGACATTTCTGATGTAGAAAAAGGAAACGATGTAGACGTTGATATCGACGGTCAAAAAGCTTCTATCAAAGGTAAAGTTGAACAAGTTGGTGAAGCAACTGCAGCTAGTTTCTCATTAATGCCTTCATCAAACAGTGACGGCAACTACACTAAAGTGTCTCAAGTAGTTCCAGTTAAAATTTCTCTAGATTCTGAACCATCTAAAAATGTTGTTCCAGGTATGAACGCTGAAGTTAAAATCCATAAAAATTAAGGGGGTCATTTTATGACAGCGACCTTCATTATTATTTATATTGTTATAGCGCTCATACTTATTGGTCTTATTAATGTTTTTCTTTCTAAATCTAGGAAAAAAGCAAAAGGTCAAAAAGCGGAACAACGTTCGACTAAGGATTCTAAGAATCAAAGTTATCAATCTAAATTTAAAGCAAGTGATCTAGATAAACAATCTGAGTCTAACAATGCTTCAAGTCGTGTCAGAAATCATTCTGATAATATCGAAGATGATAAAAGAAAACATCACTTCGAATCTACTAAAGAGGGAGATCAAAGATCTTCTAATGCAACACATTCAGAAAGTAGATATGATGACTATCCTGGTTCTTTACGTCGTTCAGATCAACATGAAGAAGAAAACGTAGAGAAACACGATAATCAAAATAATCATTCTACAGAATCAAATGAAGAATCAGATGAAGAATCAGATGAAGTTTTAAATCCTATTAACCCTAATTCTGTAGAAGGTAGAGTTAATGAGAAGATTAAAAACCAAGAATCTAACTTCATTTTTGGTAAAGGTATTTCAAGAGGTAAGATTTTAGCTGCAATGTTATTTGGTATGTTTATTGCGATTTTAAACCAAACATTATTAAATGTGGCATTGCCTAAAATTAATACTGAATTTAATATATCTGCATCAACTGGACAATGGTTGATGACAGGTTTCATGTTAGTCAATGGTATTTTAATTCCAATTAGTGCTTTCTTATTTAACAAATATTCGTATAGAAAACTATTTATTGTGGGCTTAGCGCTCTTTACGATTGGTTCACTTGTCTGTGCGATTTCGTTTAACTTCCCAATTATGATGGGAGGACGTGTGTTACAAGCCATTGGTGCAGGTATCTTAATGCCATTAGGTTCTAACGTTATTGTAACGATTTTCCCACCTGAAAAACGTGGTGTCGCAATGGGTACAATGGGAATAGCTATGATTTTAGCGCCAGCCATTGGTCCAACACTATCAGGTTATATCGTTCAAAACTATCATTGGAACGTCATGTTCTACGGTATGTTCTTTATCGGTTTAGTTGCAATTATTGTAGGTATGTTTTGGTTTAAACTTTACCAACGTACCACAAATCCTAAAGCCGATATACCAGGAATTATCTATAGTACAATAGGTTTCGGTGCTTTATTATACGGTTTCTCCGAAGCTGGTAATAAAGGCTGGGGTTCTACGGAAATTGTAACAATGTTTGTTATTGGTATTATCTTCATTGTTCTATTTGTAATTAGAGAGTTAAGAATGAAGGCTCCAATGTTAAATCTTGAAGTATTAAAATATCCAACATATACACTTACAACAGTTATCAATATGATTGTAATGATGAGTTTATATGGCGGTATGATTTTACTTCCTTTATATTTACAAGATTTACGTGGCTTCTCAGCATTAGACTCAGGCTTACTCATGCTTCCGGGTGCCTTAGTCATGGGTGCTTTAGGTCCTATAGCTGGTAAGCTATTAGATACTATAGGTATTAAACCATTAGCAATCTTTGGTATCGGTATTATGACTTATGCTACATGGGAATTAAGTAAATTGAACTTAGAAACGCCATATCTTCATATTATGGGCATATATGTATTGCGTTCGTTCGGTATGGCATTTATTATGATGCCTATTATGACAGCAGGTATGAATGCTTTACCTGCTAGATTGATCTCACATGGTAACGCATTTGTTAATACAATGAGACAATTAGCAGGTTCTATCGGTACAGCTATATTGGTAACAGTAATGACGACTCAACAAACCAATCATGTTGCAGCATTCGGGGATGAATTAGATAAAACCAATCCTGTTATCCAAGATCATATGCGTGAATTAGCACAACAATATGGTGGCGAATCAGGTGCATTAAAAGTGTTATTACAATATGTTAATAAACTTGCATCTGTTGAAGGTGTTAATGATGCATTTATCATTGCTACTGTTATTAGTGCTATCGCATTAATCTTAAGCTTATTCTTACAAAGTAAGAAAAAAGCAGAAGCGTCAGCTAAAAAAGCTAACGCAGAAGATAAAACAGCTCACCAAGAATAAAAACTAATTAAGAGATAAAAATGTGTTGTGGGGACACTTAGAGCCACTTACAATCGGAAGATTGTTAGTGGCTCTTATGCATGCGCGAGAGCGCAGGCGAACCGCTTTAAACTATTAATACGAATAAAAGGCCAATCCAGAACTTGATTAAAAGTTATGGATTGGCCTTTTGCATTATCTTATACGTGCTAGTCGATTACGGAAGAATAAACTAATGAATAAGAGTGCAATACTACAAGCAAGTAAAATGAGTGCATTATGTATTGCATCAGCTTCATTAATTACTTGGTCTGGAGAAACAGTTAAATAATATTGTTTAAGAGATTCAGAAATTTTTTGCGCAATTGTATGAATAATATAGCTAAAATACAAAGTAATCAGTAACATAGCTGCTAAAATAAATAAATTGAAAATCTTCAATAAAGTTCTATTAAGAATAATTGTAATTACTGTAATAAACATGCTAACTAAACAAAGAATAAAGAATATATTAAACACCATTATGAGGTTGTCTATAGATTTTTGTAAGTCATCCATATTGCCCAAATTAATATTTAAATTACCGATTTTAGTTAGAGTATCTTGGAAGTTTTGAATTTCATGGAAATTAATTGTTTTATTAGCGAAAGCAAGGTTAAAAATAGGTTGTTTCAACATACTATAACCTGTTATAGCAGTTAAAATGAGTATGATCAGATGGATGATAATACTAACCCATGAACGCTTTTTCTTCCCATATCTTTTGCCTCGGTGTATTTCTTGCTCATGAAATTGAGCGTTGAAGTTACTTGGATTTTGATTATGTTCAGACACTAAGATGCCTCCTTTAATTTTGCTGTCCTATATTTATCATTTTCACTTTATGTTTGTTATAATTGGCTTTATTCAAGACATATACGCGCACACATAAAGTGGTTTAAGATTCATCTAACTCATATAATATTATATCTTTTTTAGAAAAATGAATATAGCACTTTAAACAAATTGTTTTCTAAATTTAAAATTTGAAAAGAGGTAGGTCTAGCAAGCTATGAAAAATCGTTTAATGAATAGAGTAGTCAATAAATATATACTTCATAACAGATCAATATTTTTCGAAAATGACGATGAGGTAGAGCAATTTTTAGAAAAAAGAAGAGACGAAAATAGTAAAAAACATAAACAACCCTCATCATTAAATGTAAAAGCAAATCTTGATAAATTATCTTTAGGGGATATGCAAGTATTCAGATTTAATTTCAGACATGAGTCTAATAATAAAATTCTGTATTTACATGGGGGATACAATACATTGCAACCCTCACCATTCCACTGGAGATTGTTAGATAAATTAGCATTAAATACATTACATGAAGTTGTGCTACCTATTTATCCTAAAGCGCCTGAATATCACCTAGAAGATACATACAACGCGATTAAGGAAGTTTATGATGAATTAGTAGCTGAAGTTGGTGTTGATCATATCGTCATCATGGGAGACGGTTCAGGTGGCGGATTAGCTATGCGATTTGTACAATCCTTAATTGAGGAAAATGAACCTGTCCCAAGTAAACTATTTTTAATTTCACCACTTTTAGATGCGACACTATCAAATAAAATGATTACCGAAGACTTAGAAGACGAAGATATATTAGTAAGTCGATTTGGTGTGAATGAACTTATGAAAGTATGGTCTAATGGTCTACCATTAACGGATAAACGTGTTTCACCACTCTATGGTGAGCTAAGAGGATTACCTCCTGTATACATGTATGGAGGAGGTAAGGAAATACAAAATCCTGATATGAAAGAGCTCGCACGTTTACTAGAAGACTATGGTCAATATGTTGAGTTTAATGAATACCCAAAAATGGTGCATGATTTTCCATTATATCCAATAAGACAATCACATAAAGTCATCAAACAAATTACGAAGGCTATTCGGAAATAAAGAACAAGGACTTTGGTTAAATCAAACTACCAAAGTCCTTGTTCTTTATAGTTATTCTATTATCGAATTTATATGTGTGACAATAAAATTTTGTCCCTTTAAATAGTAAAAAGATGCCATAAAATCATCAAATTGACGTGGTATGTCAGTAAAATTACTAAAAGTAAATTTCTTTTCTAAGTTTTGATCTTGAACATATTTTTCAAAATTATTATATTGAATAAGAAATTCTTCATCGATTTGGTTCTCATCAATAAGCGTAAATATTTCATCAATCGCAAACTTTTGTCCTTGTAAATAACTCATATGAATTGCTCGTTTAAAAAGTTGAGATGCAGGCCCATTAATGACTAATTCTTTCTGATTGTTTAACTCACTCAACTCAAATTTAACGTCATCTTTCAAATCTATAAGCTCGTTTTTTATACGTTTCCTAGTAGGCATAACTATTCTCCTTTCTTAGGTATACCAATGCGATGTCCTAGTTGTTTAGGCCACTCAATTTTTTCCTGTTCTAAATCATAAGCTTCTATAAATTCCTTATATTTCTCAGGAAATGGTGCAGAGCGCCGTTGATTCTTGTCGATACCCATCATCATTACTTCATTTGTAGCAGCTATAGTTCCATCTTCATGCAACATTCTTAAAAATAAGTGCGTACGTTTATAATCATAGTCGTAAAGGTATAATTCTACAGTAAATGACTGATCAAGAGACAGTTCTGCTAAATATGTAGTATGTGCTTCTATTGTAAATACTGTATATTGATTTTCTTCTCTTTCTTTAAGAGATAGCCCATGACTATAATTAAACTCATTAATTACATCGCTAAAAATTACATTATAATATGCATCATGCATATGGTTATTATTATCAATCAAATCTTCAGTTACTTTTCGTGTTACAGTAAATATTTTAGACATCTCTTATCCCCCTTGAATATAACTCTATCTTACTAAATTAAATTAACACATACACGTGATTGATTTCATGATAGAATGTAACTGAGATAATTGGAGGGGGAAGTAAGATGACAATGACCGTAAGATATCAATCTTTAACACAACCTCTTACGGAAGTATCAAATATTCAAGACGTCCCTAGTGATGCGACAATTATTTGGTATGATTTTGAAAATGCTTCAAATAAAGAAAATGAATTTCTAAGAAATAAATTCGATTTTAACTATTTAGAAATTGATGATGCTATTACAGGTATACCACGAGTTAAATACAAAGAATATAAAGAATATCAATATATGATTTTTCACAGTATTATTGATAAAGATTATTCACCCATCGCATTAAATGTATTTCTTCAAAATAATATACTTGTCACGTATCATCATAAACCTTTTCAATCTTTAAAAAGGGTCGCCGAATATAATGCTGAAAACCATGATTCAGAATTAGATTGCGCGGATATAGTGATACATATACTTGATAGTATGGTAGATAAATATTTCGATTTCGTATATGGTATTGAAGATAAAGTTTATAATTTTGAAGCTCGTCATGTTGATGATCGCTATAGTAAGAATGTGATGGAAAACGTTTTTCAGTTACGTTCAGATTTGATTAAAATTAAACGAGTTATGTTTCCAATGCAAGAAGTTGTTGATACGATTAAGAGTGAAGGTAATATCATTAAAGATGCTAAACACTCAATGTACATTCAACATATTGATGACCACCTTATTAAACAGAGAAATGTCATTAGAACAGCTCAAGAAATGACAAATGAAATTCGAGAAAATTATGAGTCATTCACCTCATTTAGAATGAATAGTATTATGCAAATACTCACACTTGTATCGGTTATTTTCTCACCTTTAACATTTATAGCTGGTGTTTATGGAATGAACTTTGATTATATGCCAGAGTTAAAATGGCATTATGCTTATTTTATATGTTTAGGCGTAATGCTTGTGATAACAATTGTTTTAGTCATCTTTTTCAAAAGGAAAAAATGGTTCTAAAACTTTAACAAAAATATTTGAATTTAAACAAAGGAAGGTATTTCAATGAGTGATTCACTGAGAGAACAAAGAAAAAATGAACATGTAGAAATTGCTATGTCTCAACATGATGCGCCTCAATCTGATTTTGATAAATTAAGATTTGTTCATCATTCCATTCCTAGCATTAATGTCGATCAAGTTGATTTAACAAGTCATACTTCTCACTTTGATATGCAATCCCCAGTGTATATTAATGCGATGACGGGCGGTAGTGATTGGACGAAGCAAATTAACGAAAAGTTAGCAGTAGTCGCTAGAGAAACTGGACTAGCAATGGCGGTTGGATCTACACATGCTGCTTTAAGAAACCCTAAAATGGCAGATACATTTAACATTGTAAGACAGACTAATCCTGAGGGTATGATATTTAGTAATGTTGGTGCAGATGTGCCTGTTGAAAAGGCGTTACAATCAGTTGAATTACTTGAGGCACAGGCATTACAAATTCATGTGAATTCACCACAAGAATTGGTTATGCCAGAAGGTAACCGTGAATTTGTAACTTGGATGGATAATATAGAAGCTATTGTGAATCGCGTGGATGTACCAGTAATTGTTAAAGAAGTTGGGTTTGGTATGAGTAAAGAGACCTTTAAGTCTTTAGCTGAAATTGGCGTTCAATATGTAGATGTAAGTGGTCGTGGTGGAACGAATTTTGTTGATATAGAAAATGAACGTCGTTCAAATAAAGATATGGATTACTTAACCCAATGGGGGCAATCGACAGTTGAATCTCTACTTGAAAGTACAGATTATCAAGATAAATTAAATGTATTTGCAAGTGGTGGGTTACGTACACCTTTAGATGCATTAAAAAGTTTAGCCTTAGGTGCTAAAGCTGTTGGTATGTCTAGACCATTTTTAAATCAAGTAGAGCAATCAGGTATTACTAATACGATTGAATATGTAGAATCTTTCTTAAATCATATGAAAAAAATTATGACAATGTTAGATGCTAAAGATATAGATTCACTTACTCACAAAGATATCGTATTTAGCCCTAAACTACTCTCTTGGATTGAACAACGTGGCTTAGATATTCACAGAGGCTAAAGTTTAATATATAAAATGTACGAAAGTATAAATTAAAGGCTGAAAGAAGGCTTCATTACGAAGCTTTCTTTCAGCCTTTTTTAGTTTAATTATATGCATGATTGTTTTCATGCTATTAGACGTTACGTATTAACTAAAGAATTGTATAAAGCTCATTACAATAATAACGCCGATTAGATCTATTAAAAATGCACCAACTATAGGAACTACAAGATATGCTTTAGGTGAGCTACCATACTTTTTAGTAATAACGTCAAGGTTAGCCATTGCATTAGGTGTCGCACCTAAACCATGACCAATAAATCCACCAACCATTACTGCAGCATCATAGTCTTTACCTAGTCCTCTAAATAATACGAAGATAGAGAAAAGTACCATGAAGACAACTTGTATCAATACAATGATGATTAAAGGAATAGCGAGTGAATAAATTTCGGTAAGCTGAATACTCATTAATGCTAAAGATAAAAAGATACCAAGTGAGATATCACCAATTTGGTCGTTAATTTTTAAATCAACAATGTTTAATCCAGCAAATTCTGATACATTTCGAATGATAACGGCAACAAACATTGAACCAACATACATAGGAATGTTGACGCCAGTCATGTGAGTGAATGTATCTCCGATATATGTCCCTAAAGCCATACAAAATACTAGAATTGTAAATTGAATGAAAAATATTTGTGTTGGTTTAAATTTATTATGAAGTGATTGATTATATTCTACTTCACCATAATTCTTATATGATTCATCACGATGTTCTGGAGTAAGGTTATATCGTTTTATTAAGTATTTAACAACTGGTCCGCCGATTAATCCTCCAAAAACAAGACCTAGTGTTGCGGCAGCAAGTGCTGCGGTTACAGCGGAATCAATACCCATGTCTTGGATTGTTTTACCGTATGCAGCTGCATTACCATGTCCACCTTCCATTGACATAGAGCCAGCAGTTAACCCTAACAAAGGCTGGATATTTAAAATTTTAGCGAGAGATACACCTATAATATTTTGACATATCGCCATGATTCCACAAAACATGAAATAAAGAAGCATGACTTTACCGCCAATTTTAAACAACTTTAATGATGCGCCTAAACCAATAGTAGTGAAAAAGGCCAACATAAAGAAATCTTGTATAAATGATGCATCGAGTTTGATTTTAACAATATGTAAAGAATCAAGAATGGCTACGAGAATTGAAAAGAGTAAACCGCCTATAACTGGAGCAGGTATACATATTCTCCTTAATATCGATACATGATTAATGATTGATTGTCCGATTAAATATAGAACACATGCTAAACACAAGGTTGTGATTGCATCTAACTCTATCATAAAAATGCCCCCTTAGAAGTAGTCCCAAAACCTATGTTTAATACTTAATCTATATAATTATGTAAGCGTTATAAAAAGCCATAATAACCATTATACATGTAGAATTTAAATAAATCTAGGAAATCAAATAATATTATTTATATATATCTAGTATTCAGAACATTTTAATTTGAATTAAATACAAGTTTAACAATAAATTAAAAAATGCACGTTAAATTTACATAATGTTAAAAATCAGTACCTTGCAATGTACAGTAGTGGGTGCTATATTAGTTATAACAACTACTGTGTATTGTTCAATACTGAATAATACATAAAGGAGGTAGATACATGAACACTCAATTTAAAAAGGGCGCTCTAGAGTTAATTGTCTTATTAATTATTAAAAAAGAAGATCAATATGGGTATTCTTTAGTTCAAAATATCTCACGCTATATGACTATTGCGGAAGGGACTGTGTATCCATTGTTAAGACGTTTAGTCAAAAGTGGAGAACTTGCTACTTATTATCAACCATCATCAGAAGGTCCATCTCGAAAGTATTATAGTCTTACTGAACAAGGGCTGGAAAGATTAGACATACTTAAAAATGAATGGGATTTATTCTCTAAAGCAGTCAATCAATTTATAGAGGAGAGTGAAGCAAATGAATAAAGATCATTATTTAAAGTTACTAAAGAGATATTTAGGACATATCAATAATGATGAGAAGCAAGATATTCTAAATGAGTATGAAACACATTTCTATAGTGGAAAACAAGAAGGGAAATCTGAAGAACAGATTTCTCATGAACTAGGTAATCCAAAATCTATTGCAAAAGAATTAAGAGCTACTGCAGCGGTCGAGAGAGCAAAAAGTAATAGCTCAATAAGTAATATTTTTTCTGCGATTATTGCAGTTATGGGACTCAGTTTATTCAATTTCTTTATTATATTGTTCCCCGCTGTCATGATCATTTTTGCAATTGTATCTTTAATTCTCTTCACTATTTCAATGCTAGGTGCACCAATAATGCTAATTGTTAAAGGATTTATTGATGGTTTTAGTTCAATTATTCTTTACGATGTTTTTATGGCTGGACTAATGTTCGGCATTGGATTAATGGTCGTAGTTATAACTATTTATATTATTAAATGGATATATATTATGATTGTGAAATATCTAAAATGGAATGTCTCAGTTGTGAAAGGAAGTGTTCAGTCATGAAGAAATTTCTTATCACATTATTTATTTTTGGCTTTGCTTTAGTTGTTATATGTGGTATAGGTCTGTATGCACAAGGAGAAAAACTTGAAAAAGAAGATAGCTACAATGATAAAGTAACGACAAATCTCTCAAAAAAATATAAAAAAGATATTCGCTCGATTGAAGTCAATTCTGACATGAGCGATGTTACAATCAAAAAAGGAAATCACTTCTCAGTAACATCTAGAGGTGATGATAAGAATGTAAAAGTTAAGAGTTACATTAAAGATAAACAGTGGATTCTTAAAGAAGAAACTAAAGAATCAGTGATTAACTTTAGGCCTTTAAATAATGTCGAAAATCATATCACTATAACAGTTCCTAAAAAAACTAATAAATTGTCTGTGAATGCGAATGATGGAGATTTAAAAGTAAATAATATTAATGTTGAAAAAGCAAAATTGAATGCTGATTCAGCTGATATATCAATTAACAAAGGTAAGTTTGATCAGCTTTATGTGAATAATGATTCAGGAGACATTTCAACATCAAATATTAATTCCAAAAAACTTATAAAATTGATCAATGACTCAGGAGATATTAATTTGCAAAAAATGCAACCTGATGTAAATACAAATATTAAAAATGATTCAGGAGATATTTCATTACATTATAAAGAAAAGCCTAAAGATACCCTTTTAAAAATACATAATGATTCAGGTGATTCTTATGTAGGGTTAAGGGAATTAAAAGATAAAAAAGTAGGTAATGGTAGTAAAAAACTACAATTATTTAATGATTCAGGAGATATTAAAGTGAATTAAATGCAAAGAAGCGAGGATGCTCTTAACGAGTTCCTCGCTTTCTAATTATTTCCAAGTATGATCTGGGTTTTGAAAGTCTGATTTACGCATTCGTGATACATAGGGATTTCCTTTGACAGTATAACGTAAGGGTTTATCAGTCCATTCTCCTTTATTTGGGATGCCTATTCTTCCACTTTCAATTATTTCTTTAGGAAATTTTCTATTTTTAGTATCTATGGATAATCTGCAATCATTTAATGTTGAGCCATCGATAGCTCTTGGTATATTTAAAGCTTTAGTCCATTTACCTGGACCGTTAGTTATCTCATATCCAGTTTTTCCACGATTAGCTTTCATTGCTTCAATACCGTCTTCTGGTTCAATTGCACGAATGAGTACTCCTTCTGGAACACCCTTAGTGCGAGTAACAAAATTAATCAATAAATGAGTATGCATGACATGTGCGTATATGGTCCCACCATTTTTGTATAGTGAGGTGACTTTGGGAGTTTGCTTTCCACCATAACCATGTGCAGCCTTGTCTTTAAAACCTAAGTAGGCTTCAGTTTCTACAATGTAACCAGAATAATATTGGTATTCATCTTGATATATGATTTTAACCCCTAATAAATCTTTTGCTGTTTGAATCGTTTGTTTATTAATAAAGTCCACTGTGATCTCACCTTAGAAATTTATAATAAGAATTCTTTTTGACTTTTAAAATTGAGAAATAAATTTAATTATATATTTTGATTAAACTTATGTTTTGATATACTCAAAATGCTAGTTACTTTCCAAGTGTACTCTTCTTAATTTATCAAAGAGTAAATAAATTTAAAACACTTTTACATAACAGAGCATAAAGGAGATTTAAATATGCGACAAAAAGCGAGATTTGGACAAGCGCTTAAATTATTTTGGTCTAACTATGTGAACTTCAAAGGACGCTCAAGACGTAGTGAATTTTGGTATGCTATGTTGTGGAATTTAATATTTATGATTCCTGGCATCATAGGACTATTTCTTGGGTACGTTTTTATTATTTCTGGTGCAATAAGTAATAAAGAAGGTAGTCTTCTCTTCGGTGGAGCGTGTCTTATTATAGGTGGTTTATGGTATCTAATCTATTCACTCGCAACATTAATTCCCAATTTAGCTATTTTAGTGCGTAGATTTCATGATTTGTCACTTTCAATGTTGATACCTATTTGTTTTATTGTTGCCAATTTTATCATATATATCATATCTAATATTATTGTGGAAAATCCTAATACGTCTGAAAATGGATATGCTTTAACTTTTATTATGATATTAAATATATTCATCTGGGTTTTCTCAATTTATGTTTTAGTGATGACATGTTTAAATAGTAAAAAAGAAACTAATAAGTATGGTCCGAGTCCTAAATTTACAGATTTCAATCATAGTTTAGATGGCGAAAATCATAATCCATTAGATAAAGATGAATAATTTCAAATTTTAAGCGATCTCTTTATGAGGTCGTTTTTTTAGGTAAGGATGTCGTATATAATTGACTATTCATTGTTCATTTTATTATGATAAAAGTAATTATGATTGAGGAAAAGGGGCTGTAACATTGAATAGAGTAAAGCAATATAGAGCACATCAAAAAATATCGCAACTTGCTTTAGCCCGAGCAGTAGGCGTTTCTCGACAAACGATTAATATGATAGAAAATGATAGATATAATCCATCTTTGAAATTATGTATAAACATCGCTAAAGAACTCAATGTCACATTGAACGATTTGTTTTGGGAGGATAAAAATGGTTAGCAAGCTATTTAATGTCAAAGACGAGTATCAACTAGAACAATTTAATCGCTTATTTGCCAAAATAAGTGCCCTTGTATCTATTTTAATGTTGGCTTTGTTATATTTTGAAGCTATTTTTGATGTTGAGAGGTCTTATTTATCACCTTATTTAATAGGTGTATTACTTTGTCTCATCGTATTAGCATGTATGTTAATGACAAATGGGTATAGTGAAGAATCGAAAGAAATATATGTTAGAAATGAAGAAGAGAAAAAGTGGCTTAAAAAAATGAGTTTAAAAAAACGTATGATAGCTTTCGGTATTACTAGCATTTATTTACTTTTAGTAAATTTAATCATTGTGCCTTTAGTAACTAAGGGCCATATCGATAGGTTTCAATTTTCGCAAATTACTCCATTTATTGTACCATTTATAATTTTGATACTCAGTGATAAAAGGATTAAAGTATCAAAGACACCTACCGCACCAGCTAAGGAAAAGCTGAATACCACAGATAGGTTACTTAATTTAATCCCTCAATACAATTTTAGCGATGAGTATGAACGAATGAGAATAGAAATGGAATATGCCAAAAATTGTATATGGTTATTACCTGCATTATTAATCATATCCATTGTAGATATCATCATTTCAGTGGTTATGCACCATATGCCGTATGCACCTTTGATTACACTTCTTATAATTGTCATTTTTATAGCCATTGCTTTATTCAAAGTACACAAGATAAAAAAAGCTTAAAATAATAGTGGTCAAAGTAAAATATCTACTTTGACCACTATTTATTATTTGTGTATATAAGATAAAGTTGAATGTTCACGTCCAAGAATATCATGAAGTTGACGATACTTATCAAAGAGTCTTTTATAAGCTTTCACTTTTTCGCTTTCAGGTTCTTTAACGTAATGAATAGGTTGCTTCATATGCTCTACAGCATCTTTAAGCGTCGAATAAGCACCACCAACATTTGCGCCTAACATAGCAGCGCCTAATGCTGTTGCGTTTGATGATTCCAGCACAACTACTTTTTTATTTAACACATTGGCGTAAATATCGACTAAGAGTTTACTTTTTTTAGGGATACCCCCAGAAGCATAAACGGTATGAACAGGAATATGATGGTCTTCAAATTGATTCATTATCATTTTTGTACCGAAGGCAGTAGATTCTAAGTAAGCACGATGAATCATTTCGAAAGGTGTTTGTAATGTTAAACCGAACACACTACCTGTAAGGTGACTATCACTTAGAATACTTCTATTACCATTGTGCCAATCAAGTACTATAACATGTTGATCTTCTACATTAATATTACTTGCTAACTCTTCCAAGTACTCAAGTAAGGGGACATTATTTTCAAGAGCAGTATCTGTAATTGACTTTGGAGCCAGTTGTTCTGAGTAACTAAATAGATCACCAACTGCGGCTTGGCCTGCTTCATAGGCATATAAACCGGGTATAATAGCATCTTTTACTGAACCAGTAATTGCAGGAATAGGTTCTTGTTTAGGATCTAGCATAAGGTGGCAGGTACTCGTTCCAATTACAGCTGTGAATTCGCCTTGTTCAATGGCACCTGCTCCTAGAACGCCTGAATGTGCGTCAATCATGTATGGAGAAATTTGAACTTGAGAGGGAAGTCCCCACAATTCCTGATAATATTTAGCTAAAGTGCCTGCGCTTTCTCCAATATTAATTACTGGTGCTTCACATTTTTCTTTTACAATATTAGGTAAATCTTTGTCTACAGCTTCGAAAAACGCATAGTTAAAACCATTTTCTCTATTCCAAAAGCCTTTGAAACCTATACCGCAATTGGAACGTATATTTTTATATGTAAGTAAACTGGTAATGTAATCTCCAGCTTCCATAATATAATGAGTGTGTTCTAACAATTCAGGAGCTTTATGTTTCATTTCAAGTATTTTCGGAATCATCCATTCACTATTGACGCTTGAACCATAATAATCAAGCCAGTTCTGATTCTCTTGTTGATTAACTTCAACCATTTGTGTTGCTTCATCTTGAGCCCCATGATGCTTCCATAATTTGACATATGCATGGGGATTACTTTTAAAATTATCATGTCTATGTAGAGGTTCGAAATGTTCATCTAAAAATACAATAGTACAACTTGTAAAATCTACACCAATTCCTATTACCTCATTTCTATTCACTTGACTTTCTTCTAATACATGCGTAACCCCATTTT
This sequence comes from Staphylococcus sp. HMSC06C11, assembly GCF_001808345.1. Classification (NCBI taxonomy): domain Bacteria; kingdom Bacillati; phylum Bacillota; class Bacilli; order Caryophanales; family Staphylococcaceae; genus Staphylococcus; species Staphylococcus sp. HMSC06C11. The sequence continues at coordinate 145,538 of NZ_KV793030.1, read as the reverse complement.
CAAGTATGTACTGATAATCATCAGCATTTTGTAAAAAATAATTACGTGGTAACGTTTCCCCGTATAGTGATTCAGCAATAGTACTGTGAGGATATGTTTCTTCATAACTTGAAATAATATCGCCATTGGATGTATCAACCAGAATTACTCGACCAGAAGCGGTGCCGTAATCAATTCCAATACTGTAGCTCATTTTACTAACCCCTTTATTTTATGAAGATAATCAACGTCTATTTAACGATAGATTGTTTGTGAATAATGATAGGGCTTTCAAAATTATTTGTAAAGTTTATTAATTTTATGAAGTTTACTTATATTATGCAATTAAATAATGTTATATTGAAAAAGAATTCAAAATAGAAATTTTAGTGTTAGGAGTAGAAACGATGGGTTTGTTAATTGAACATGTCACCAAGAAATTTGGAGATTTTACAGCAGTAAATGATATTTCGCTAAGACTTGATAAGGGGAAAATGTTGGGATTCTTAGGGAGAAATGGTGCGGGAAAAACAACGACATTTCGCATGATTCTTGGCTTAAGTGAAACTACAACAGGCCATATTACATATGAGGGGAAAAATATTAACAAACATATGTATAACAAAGTTGGCTATTTGCCAGAAGAGCGTGGCCTACATCCCAAAATGACTGTAGAGGAAGAACTCACTTATCTTGCCACTTTAAAAGGTTTATCAAGTAGAGATATTCAACAACGTATTGATTATTGGTTAGAGCGATTTGCAATTACTGAGAATCGAAAGAAACGTATTCAATCTTTATCTAAAGGTAATCAACAAAAAATTCAATTACTTGCAAGTATGCTTCATGAGCCAGAATTACTTATTTTAGATGAACCGTTTAGTGGGCTAGATCCCGTTAACGTGGAATTACTTAAACGTGCAGTTAAAGATTTAAATGATAAAGGATCTACTATAATATATAGCTCACATCGAATGGAGCACGTTGAAGAACTATGTGATGACGTTTGTATTATTGATAAAGGACAACTTGTTGTTTCAGGAGATATACAGAAAGTTCGCTCTGAACTTGGTAATAAATTAGTTATCGTCGAATCAGATCATCAGATAGATGGTCTTGATGATATACCAGGAATCTTGAAAAAGGAGCATCGTAAACATGATGTTCGTTTAACGATTGAAAATGAAGCGGTTGCGGAAAAGATTTATAATACTGTAATTAAACAAGGATACGTGAGACGTTTTCAAGTCTTAGAACCATCGCTTAATGATATATTTATCGATAAAGTAGGTGAACTACATGAGTAAATTTTGGTCAACATTCAAACTCACTTATATGAGTAAAATTAAATCAAAAGCATTTATTATATTTATGGCCATCGTTGTTGTGCTCATGGTTGGACTTTCAAACATAGATAAAATTATGGGGTTATTTGATCATGGTCCAGATAAAGTAGGTATAGTTACACAGAATGAACAAATATACAAAGTGTTAAAGCAACAAGGACATAGTCTTGAAGATGACGCGAAATTAAAAAAAGTAAGTGAAAACAAAGCAGAAAAGTTAGTTAAAAATGAAAAATTAGATAGAGCCTATGTAGTTAAACAAAATAAAGATAATCAATTGTCAGGTACTATATTAAGTAAGGACAATGTTGATGTTGAAGATAAACAGCGGTTTACTGAAGTATTAACAACAATGCAATCTCATTTAGTTGCCTCAAAGCTTGACTTAAGCCAAAAAGAGTTAAAACAATTGCAATCGCAAAGTCATGTAGATAGTAAAATCATGTCTGATAAAGAAGATAGTCAATTAAATTCTGGCCAAAAAACGCTAAATTACATTTTGATTTACGCAACATTAATGCTAATATTTTTCATCATTTTCAATTTTGCAGGTCAAGTGGCAATGGAAATTGCTACGGAGAAAACATCACGGGTGATAGAAATGATAATTACAAGTGTTTCACCAGTTGTACATATACTTGCTAAAATTGCTGCAGTAATTGCTGTTGCTTTCACTCAAGTTATCATGATTATTCTTACGGCATTAATATGTATATTTGCATTTGATTTAAAGAAATTGTTCAAAAACTTTGATATACAAATGAATCACCTTGCATGGCAAATTATTGTTGTGAGCTTGCTATGTCTGATTGTAGGTATTTTCTCTTATGTGTTGCTTGCAGCTATTCTTGGATCGCTCGTCTCAAGAATTGAAGATATGAATCAAACTTTAATGCCATTAACATTATTAGCTATGATTGCATTTTACATCGCGATATTTAGTATCATGAAGCCAGATATGTTACTCACTAAGATTACAAGTTTTATACCATTTTTAGCACCGTTCGAATTATTAGTACGATCTCAATCATCTGATCTAGACATATGGGAAATTATTGTCAGCATGGGGTTATCAGTGATTGTGATTATCTTATTATTATGGATAGCAGTAAAAACATATAAAGATTCTGTTCTCACATTTGAGAAAGGATTATTTAAATCTATACATCGACTCATTAAAAATAAATAACTCAGTAAAGCCAAGTATTTGAATTTTCATCAAATATTTGGCTTTTTATATGGTTAACCTATGGAATAATAAAAGAAAAAGTGTAACAATATGTAAGTGAAAACATCGTCGTTAAATTAATGATAGATTTATAGAATTTAACATTGATACAATGTAACTTAACATATTAAATAAATTTCTTTTGAGTTTATCTACCTCTAAACAATAAAGAATGAGACTGTTTGATAGGGTGGTGCATTGTATCGTGTTTTATCCAGTATTTATTTTTATATTAGCAGGCCTTTGTGAAATTGGCGGAGGCTATTTAATATGGTTATGGTTAAGGGAAGGCCATACATATTGGCTAGGTTTAATGGGAGGCATCATACTCATACTTTACGGCGTGGTTGCAACGTTTCAATCATTTCCTACTTTTGGTAGAGTATATGCAGCTTATGGAGGCGTATTTATTATAATGAGCCTGTTTTGGGCTTATATAGTAGATAAACAATCTCCAGATAAATATGATGTTATAGGCGCGATAATATGTATCATCGGTGTGCTTGTCATGTTATTACCTAGCAGAGCTTAATTTAACGTGGTTGAAAGGGAGATTATGTAATGATAGTTGAAGTTGAGCATCAAAGACATGATGTTGATTTAATTAAAATCGATAATGATGAAACAAAAATTGTATTCTCGAACTACGGTGCTAGAATTGTATCGTGGAAATATCATGACAATAACATTATTTTAGGGAATGTAGTAGAAGCGGATGAATTCTATTTTGAAAATCCATTTAACTTTGGTGCGACAATTGGTCGTTATGCAGGTAGGATTAAAGATGCATCATTTAAGTTAGATGGACATACATATGAATTAGAGAACAATGATAGCCCTCATCATATTCATGGTGGTTCCAAAGGTCTGGATAAACGTATCTTTGATTATGAAATTATTGATGAAATTGGACAAATTAAAATTATATTCACTACAACAATCAAAGAAATGGAAGATCATTATCCTGGAGATATGACTATTAAGGTAACGCATACATATGATGCTGACCATCGATGGACTATACAATATGAAGCTGAATCAACGAAAAGGACATTATTCAACCCTACAAACCATGTATATTTTAATTTAAATCGTGATAATAATGTGGTTGATAATCATCGAATGTCCAGTTCATCGTTAAAGATGTATACACTTGATGATGAAAATATCGTGACAGGAGATGAGCCACTCAACTTTAGCCAAATATTTGAAGATGAACACATTCTCTTTAAAGATATATTTGATAGTACGAATCAAAAGCTTCAAGAACAAATGCAACGTTATAAAGGTTTAGATCATCCATTTGAAGTGGGTGACCATCAACTTGCTATAGATAACAAAGAGTTTGAACTTCTAATCGAAACGGACATGCCCAATATGGTTATATTTACATTCAATGAACCTCAAAATTGGGACAGCGATTTTAATATTTATAAATCTCATTCTGGTTTCACAGTAGAAACGCAACATATTCCTAATGACATTAATATGTATGGAGAAAAAGCACATTCAATTTTAAACCCCCATACACCATATTTTTCTAAAACAAGTTATCAAATCAACGAAAAGTAACTCATATCGGATACATTGCTTTATAGCAGTAGTATCCGATTTTTTAGTTTTAAAATTATTTATTATCTCAAAATATAAGGGTTGCTTCGGCAACACTTTCAAAAATTTAAAAATTGATGAAGTAATAATGTACAGACTTTTTTAAAAATAATCGGGTATTCAAAAATAAACAAAGTCATGTAAAATAATATTAAGGATTAAAGAGAAAAGGAGACTTTCGGCTAATGAAAGACGTAAAAGAACTTAAACTTATGACATTAGATGATGTAACGAGCCAAATAAAAGATGGTATGACACTCGGAATCGGTACAGGAAGTACTATTGAGTTGTTAGTACCTAAAATTGCTGAGTTGATTCATCAACATCATTACGAAATTACAGGCGTGTGCACATCAAATAAAACTGCTTTTCTTGCCAAGGAGTTAGATATAAACATTGTTGAAGTCAACGACGTAAAAAAAATTGATCTTGCTATAGATGGTGCAGATGAAGTTGATCCAAATCTCAACCTTATTAAAGGTGGGGGCGGTGCACTGTTCAGAGAAAAAGTGATTGATGAAATGGCTGAAAGGTTTGTTGTCATTGCCGATGAAAATAAAATCGTTGACTATTTAGGTCAAACGTTTGTTTTACCAGTTGAAGTTGATAAATTTAATTGGTATCAAGTTTCCAAAAAGATTGAGAGTATTAAGGGCGTAAAAGTGAATAGACGTGTGAATGAAGACGTTCCATTTACAACAGATAATGGAAATTATATATTAGATTGTAATTTACCAGAAGGCATTGATCCGTATGAAATGCATGAATTTTTGATTCATTTAACAGGAGTATTAGAAACAGGATATTTTCTCGATATGACTGATCAAGTGATTGTAGGTACCCAAAATGGCGTAAAAATCATGGATAAATAAATTGAGTTAAGATGATGAGATAAATTTTTGAAATGACTTACATAGGTGTATTGTCATCAATCCTGGTATCAAAATATGGTTTTGCAAATGAAATTTAGAATTTGAATAAACAAAATTAAAAGGCAACTTCTACTGAATTAATTTAGAAGTTGCCTTTAATATACTTAATTATTCTTTTTTAGTTGAATCACTCATGTCTTGTTCTTCAACTTGATTAATTTCTTTCTTTACATCGCTAACAACAGATGAATGACGATCTTCTGTATATTTAGCGCTGTCCTTCAAATCTGTATCACTCGTGTTTGAATGCTCTGAACTCGCTTCTGAATTATTATCTTCTTTATTAGTAACGCTATCATTTTCAAATTGATGATTTTTTGAATCATCAATTTTATGACTTTCAAAATCATCTTCTTCGGTGTGGTCTAAATAATTATTGGGTTGCACTTGATCTAAACTTTGTTTCGTTGTTTTGTAAGCAATGGCACGAATAATCAAACTGATAATGATAAACAATACGCCTACAATTGTAGTGGAAAGTGCAATCACTTTCATTGAGAAAAGATCACCAGTTTCTTCACTGAAAAGAAAAACTAAGGCAAATGTCATTGCTGCATGGAATATAGTCGCAATATAGATTGTACGTCCATGTGTTGCTCTGATTAATTCACCAATAATCATCGAGAACATAAATGTATATAAGAAATGGTAACCAGCATATTCAATACCATAAGTAGTGTTTGCGGTGAAGATTGAATAAATTACACCTACAATAATACTAGCAAAGAATGTGTTCATCTTAGATTCAAGAATACTTTGTAAGTATGAACGGAAACCAAATTCAGTAACAAACGCCATTAATAAATGGCCAATTAGAATTGTAATTAAAGATACTGATAAATCTGATGTTTGTAAAAGGATAAAACTGTCAGCAAAAGTATTGAAACAGAACATACCAATCATAAAAATGATAAGCGGTAAAATGAGTGCTAATAGGATACGTTCAATAACTTTTAGACTAAATGAAAATTTTAATCCGGCTAATTGTTCTTTTTTATACTTAAATACTAAAATACATACTAATGATGCAATAAATGGAGCTAAGTCTTTGATGTCAAAAACAAATCTTTTAACTCCAATGGACGCTTGGAAATCTCTAAGTATAATGGATAAGGCCATTGTAATAACAAAGAAGACAAAGACCATCATTGCCCATTGAAACCCAGAAATTCGAGAGTTTTTCATTTTTGTAACCTCCATTAGGTAACAGCCAAATTTCTTTTATTTACAATTATACATCTTACAAGCATATGTTTAAATTGTCTATTTTAATTATCATAAAAATGTAATAGTCCTGAAGTATTTTGTTAGATAATCGTAATTAATCAATTTTAATAGAGGGTATCACTTAACTACTAGCGTTGAATTCGATAACATCAATAGTTATACTTTAAATAGTTTATATAATAAATAAATTAAGGGGGAAATATCATGTATAGACTTGCGGAACCGGATTTATGGAAAGGTCGTTTAGATAGTGAAACAGATTCAAGACAATTTAGACATTTCCAAACTGTAAAATTTGGAGATTTAACTAAAGTTGAAAAAACTAATAACCCCAAAGGTGTAGGTATACTTGGATATGCTGTAGATAAAGGGGTTGAATTAAATAAAGGTCGTGTAGGTGCTAAAGAAGGACCTAATAAAATTAAACAAGCCTTTGCTGGATTGCCAGATTTAAATCAATGTGAAGAGCTCATTGATTACGGTAATGTAGAACATGATCATGATTCACTTATAGATACGCAACAAGAGTATGCTGAGCTTGCAGCGAAATCAATTCAAAATCATAAACAAACTTTCTTACTTGGTGGTGGACATGATATTGCTTATGCACAATATTTAGCCACGCGTAAAGTTTATCCAAATGAGTCTATCGGTGTTATAAATATTGATGCACATTTTGATACTCGTGACGAAGGTGAGTCTACGTCGGGTACTAGTTTTAGACAGATTCTAGATCAAGACGATAATGCTGATTACATGGTATTAGGTATTTCTCAAGGTGGTAATACTCAAGGTTTATTCGATTATGCTAAAGAGAAGAATGTTCAATATGTGTACGCAGATGAGTTGCTACACCAAGTTTCTCCCCCCATTAAAGATATGATTGAACATTTTATACATGATCATGATGTCATCATGTTTACTGTGTGTATGGACGTTGTAGACAGTGCATTTGCGCCTGGTGTGAGTGCGCCTGCCGTTTTAGGTATCTATCCTCATACTGTATTTGAGCTAGCGAAACGTATTATTCCTAGTGAGAAAGTGGCTTCGATTAGTATAGCAGAGATGAATCCTGAGTATGATTTAGATAATCGTACTGCAAAACTAGTAGCAAACTTAGTTCATCATTTCTTAATTTAATACCTTTAAAAAATGGATTACTAATATTGAAAAAATAAATATTCATGATATACAACAGCCCAATTAGCGTCACAAAGATAATTTTAACGCTAATTGGGCTTTTTTAATATAAGTTTATTTAAGTATCCCAATACGCTATACAAAGTTGTATTAAAGACATTACTTGTTCAGAATGCTTACGCTTATTTAAATAATTAATAAAAATCTTACGTCCTAAATTCGGGCGAATTTTAATACTATCCAAATCATTAGTAAAATTTGATTGATAATAAAAACGAGGTATCACTGCATAACCTAATCCTAAATGAACAAAGTTTGTTGCTGATTCAAAGCGATCGGCTTCTAAGACTATATTAGGGTGTTGATTCATACGATTGAAATAATCATCTAAATGGTCACGTACTTGTGAATTTTTGTTTGGCATTATTAGAGGAAGATGCTCAATAGTAATCGTCTTCTGATTTGGAAATTCATCCTTAGGAGTAATTAACACATAAGGTTCCTTATACAATGGAATAGATGCTATATCTTCATGAGTGATTTCTTCATTCGTTAGTGCAAAATGAACATCAAAATTAAGCAATTTGTCTATAGATGAATGACGGTCATGTACTTCGTACATACGATATTGTTGATTAGGATAATCATTATGATGTTGTTTTATCACTTTACCCATCCATTGACTTGTGGATTCTAACATTCCCATTTTAATTCTAGGTTCAGATGTAATATTTAAGTCATACATTTTTTCAACTGTGGAACGATATTCCTGTACGATATGTGTCGCATGCTTATAAAATTGAATGCCTTTTTCAGTGATTTTAATGTCTTTAGTTGTACGCATAAATAAGTCATAACCTAAATCGGCTTCCATCTTTTTAATTGTTGCTGTTAGAGAAGGTTGGCTTATATGAAGAAAATTAGCTGCTTTAGTAAAACTATTATATTTAACTATAGCTAAAAAATATTCAAGTTGAATAATCTTCAAGAGTGACACCCCTATTTATAGTTTTAAGTTATAAATAATTAGTTTATTTATATTTGTTGTCTATATCTTAGTACATTACACTATAAATGTAAGATATTTAAAGCAGTCTAAATGTTTGGAATTTGAATTATTTGAATATTTAATTAATTTTCTAATGGCATTAAAGCTTCTTAATTAATATTCGTTTAGAAGGGGGTTCATTTTTCAAATAGGGCTGCTGAGCTCATTTAAATAAGTTTGAATGATTATTCCAGATGGGAGAGATTAATATGAGAAAAATTCAAGCAAAAAAGGGTTTAGATATTGAGTGTAAAGGTTGGGAGCAAGAAGCGGTATTAAGAATGTTATATAACAACTTAGACCCAGAAGTTGCTGAACATCCTGAAGAATTAGTTGTTTACGGAGGTATTGGTAAGGCTGCTCGTAATTGGAAAGCGTTTGAAGCAATTGAAAACACTTTACGTAATCTTGAAGCAGATGAAACGATGTTAGTGCAATCTGGTAAACCAGTTGCCGTATTTAAAACGCATGAAGAAGCGCCACGTGTCTTAATATCAAACTCAGTTTTAGTTCCAGAATGGGCGAACTGGGATCACTTTAATGAACTAGATAAAAAAGGGTTAATCATGTATGGTCAAATGACCGCTGGAAGTTGGATTTATATAGGTTCACAAGGTATCGTTCAAGGAACTTATGAAACCTTTGCTGAATTAGCTAATCAAGAATATAAAAGTGATTTAACAGGAACAATTACTTTAACTGCAGGTTTAGGTGGTATGGGTGGGGCACAGCCACTTGCTGTAACTATGAATAACGGAGTCGCAATTTGTGTGGACGTTGATGAAACACGTGTTGATAAACGTGTAGAAACAAAATATTGTGATGTTAAATCTACGGATTTAGATGAAGCTCTAAAAATGGCTCAAGAGGCAAAAGACAAAGGTGAAGCTCTATCAATTGGTTTAGTTGGTAATGCAGTGGATATTCATAAAGCAATTTTAGATAAAGGTTTCAAAATTGATATCATTACAGACCAAACGAGTGCGCATGATCCATTAAATGGTTACGTGCCACAAGGATATTCTGTTGAGGAAGCGAAGAAATTACGTCAAGAAGATCCAAAAAAATACGTAGAATTATCTGAAGCTTCAATGGCTAAGCACGTTGAGTTGATGTTGGAATTCCAAAAAATTGGTGCTGTAGCATTTGATTATGGTAATAATATTCGTCAAGTTGCATACAATAATGGTGTTGAAAATGCTTTCGACTTTCCAGGATTCGTTCCAGCATATATCCGTCCACTCTTCTGTGAAGGTAAAGGACCTTTCCGATTCGCAGCATTAAGTGGTGATCCTAAAGATATCGAACGTGCCGATGAAGAAATGAGAAGATTATTCCCAGATAATGAAAAATTATTAAGATGGTTAGATTTAGCTGAAGAAAAAATTTCGTATCAAGGTTTACCATCAAGAATTGCATGGCTAGGTTATGGCGAACGTGCAAAGATGGGTCTAGCTTTAAATAAGCTTGTACGTGATGGAGAAATTTCAGCACCCATAGTTATAGGACGTGACCATTTAGACTCTGGTTCAGTAGCAAGTCCTAACCGTGAAACTGAAGGTATGCAAGATGGCAGTGATGCAGTTGGTGATTGGGCTGTACTTAACGCATTGATTAATACTGCAGCTGGTGGTTCTTGGATTTCATTCCATCATGGTGGCGGTGTAGGTATGGGTTATTCATTACACGCTGGCATGGTAGTAGTAGCAGATGGTTCAGAACGTGCTGATAGAAGATTAGGACGAGTTTTAACTACAGATCCGGGTATGGGAGTAGCGAGACACGTTGATGCAGGATATGACATCGCTATTAAAACGGCTAAAGATAAAGGTGTCCAAATTCCAATGATTGATGAAGCAGGTGATAAATAATGAATGATTTAATAATCCAAAATATTCAAGAATTAATTTTACCTAAATCTACTGACAAACCTTTAAAAGGGAGAGAGTTGGACGAATTAGAAGTTGTAGATAATGGTACAGTTGTAATTAAAGATGGGAAAGTGGTTTACTCTGGACCTCATACAGATGACTATGAGGCTAAAGAGGTCATTGATGCTAGTGGTAAAGTGGTATCTCCTGCACTTGTAGATGCGCATACACACCTCATCTTTGGTGGCTCACGTGAACATGAAATGTCATTAAAACGCCAAGGGAAATCCTATTTAGAAATATTGGAATCTGGTGGAGGTATTCTTTCAACTGTAAAGTCTACACGAGAAATTAGTGAGGAAGATCTTTTCAAAAAAGCAGAGCATGATTTACTAACAATGATTAAACATGGTGTGTTAACAGTAGAGAGTAAAAGTGGCTATGGTTTAGATAAAGAAAATGAATTAAAACAGTTAAGAGTATCGAACCGTTTAGCTGAAAAATATAACCTAAACATGAAACACACTTTCTTAGGGCCGCATGCAGTGCCTGAAGAAGCTGAATCTAATGAAGCGTTCTTAGAAGAAATGATTGAATTATTACCAGAAGTTAAAGAATATGCAGATTTCGCTGATATTTTTTGTGAAACTGGTGTATTCTCGGTTGAAGAATCTAAGCGATATATGGAAAAGGCTAAAGAAGCTGGATTTAAAGTTAAAATTCACGCCGATGAAATTGATCCATTAGGCGGATTAGAGTTGGCTATTGATGAAGGTGCAATTTCAGCTGACCATTTAGTTGCTTCTAGTGAAGAAGGTAAAGCTAAACTTAAAAATAGTGATACTGTGGCGGTATTATTACCAGCTACAACATTTTACTTAGATAAAAATGACTACGCAGATGCACGTGGTATGTTGAATAATGGTGGTGCGATTGCAGTAGCAACTGACTACAATCCAGGTAGTAGCGTAACAAATAATTTACAACTTGCGATGGCGATTGCTGCATTGAAATTAAAATTATCACCAAATGAAGTTTGGAATGCCGTGACAGTAAACGCAGCTAAAGCAATTGATGCTGATGCAGGTACGATTAATCAAGGGGACCAAGCAAATATTGTAATTTGGGATGCGCCAAACCATGAGTATATCCCATATCATTTCGGTATTAATCACGCTCAAAAAGTGATTAAAGATGGTAAAGTTATCGTGGATAATGAATTTAAGTTAGATTAAAGTAAATCAGTTACTTGTAAATGAGCTAGGCGGTCATGTTATCAAAAAGAGTTAAAGCGTTCGTTTATAGTCTTTAGCGAGTCCTTTGAGGGCTCGCCTTTTTATATTCAAACGAGAGGTTTATAATATAGTGAAAAAGTGAAAATAATGATTATACTTATATCGATTTGAGAGGTTTAATAGTTTGAAATGAAGCCTCTAAAGCTTAGCAAAAAGGGGATGTATTAATGACCGAGTTGCATAAAATTGCTTATATAGAGGAATGGAAAGGTCATTATGGTCAAAATATTTTAGCAGGTATACTCATGGCATTAGCACTATTACCAGTCGCTATTGCTTTTTCTTTTATAGTACATATTAAGCCAACGTTAGGACTGATGAGTTGTGGTTTAATGATGTGTCTCATTTCTTTGTTCGGAAAAAGGTTAGCAATGGTTTCAGGACCAAGTAGTGGTATTTCTATCATAGGTGGGCCTTTAGTAGAACAATATGGGGTTCATTATTTGGCTCTTGCAACAATACTCATGGGAATGATTTTATTTATATATGGTTTATGCCATATTGATAAAATATTAAAACTCATACCTAATACTGTTGTGATGGGATTTATGAACGCCTTGGGACTTCTATTATTGTGGACACAAATGAAGTATATATTTGGTATCTCAATAGCAACTTATGTGGTAAGTGCACTCACTTTTATAATTATTTTTATTTCATCTAGAACAATTAAAGTAATTCCGGCACCGCTGATTACTATTATCGTATTAACATTTGCGACATGGCTTATTCATCCGAATTTGCAATACGTACATGATATGGCGGATATACACTTTTCAATGCCATCGATTCATATACCTCAAGAAATGTTTGAACTGAGTGCTTTCTTCATTGCTTTAAAATATGCTTTCACAATGTCCGTTATTTCAGTAATCCAAACCAACTTAACAAATGATATGATGAATATGATTTCACAACATCCAACTAATAAAGACAGAGAGATTGTAGGACAAGGGTTATCAAATATTATCGTTGGTTTATTCGGAGGATATGGTTCAAGCGGTTTAGTTGGACAATCGAAATTTAATTATCGTATGGGAGCAAGAACACGAGTAGCGACGCTCACTACCGGTATTTTCTTATTATTATGTGTGTTCGTCTTAGGACAACTCGTTGGTTTAATACCAATGGTGGTACTCGCTTCGGTACTCATTACTATTTCTTTGAATACCTTTGATAGACGCACTTTTCAACATATTAAAGGTGCACCAGTTAAACGTGGATTGGTTATGGGATTAACGATGATTTTAATTTTAATTACTAATAATTTAGCTATTGGAGTTATTGCAGGCACGTTATTTTACTACATTTTACGCTTATTTTTTAAAAAAGAAGGGACTGAATAGCTTATGCCAAATTATTCAGATTATGTTAATTGGAGACGTACATTTCATCAATTCCCAGAGCTTTCTGATAAAGAGTATGAAACTACAAAGCGACTTAAACGTATACTTGAAAGTTTTGATATAACCATTTTAGATGTACCTTTAGAAACGGGTTTAGTGGCTGAAATAGGTAGAGGTGAACCGGTGATTGCAGTAAGAACTGATATTGATGCATTACCGATAAACGAACAAGTTGTGCACGAGTTTACATCTACAAATGAAGGAGTAATGCATGCATGTGGTCATGATATCCATATGGCAAGTATTTTAGGCGTAGCAACTCAACTTAAAGAGCTTGAAAACGAATTAAGTGGACGAGTGAGAATATTGTTTCAAGCTTCTGAAGAATTAGGTCATGGTGCAATTAAGTTAAGTGAAACTGGAGTACTTAAGAACGTTAAAGCAGTCTTAGGTTTTCATAATTATCCTTCACTAGACATTGGTGAATTCGCGATTAAAAGTGGTGTAATCACTTCCGCTGTAGATCGTTTTGAGTTTCATATTCAAGGAAAAGGTGCTCATGCAGCAAAACCAGAACAAGGAAATGACCCGGTCATTGTAGTAGGTCAACTGATTAACAGCCTACAATCTATTGTGAGTCGTAATTTATCAGCATTTGATAGTGCGGTCGTTACGATAGGGGAAGTGTCATGTGGGAATACATGGAATGTCATCGCTGATCAAGCTTATATTCAAGGTACTGTTCGTTCATTTGATTCTAAAAAACGTCAACTTATAAAGCAACGTATGAAAGAAATTTCAGATGGGTTATCTCTAGCATTTAATGTAGACATTAAATTCGAATATACACAATTACCGGGTGCTGTCGTAAATGATGAAACACTTACCCAACAAGCGATTGAAGCAGCTAAGGAAGTAGGTTACAACATTCAAATGATGGAAGAACCACTAACGATTGGTGAAGATTTCTCAGGTTATACGAAAGATTATCCTGGTGTCTTTGCTATCATTGGCTCAAATAGTGAATATGATTTGCATCATCCTAAATATGACCCAGATGAACGTATTTTAGAGAAAGTACCAACGTATTTTGTAACGCTTGTTAAAAAGTTATTGAATGGTAAATCTATACGGCAATAGTTGCCATGTAGCTATTTAAAGTGCTATTGAATTCATTTTCAGAGATAAAATGATGATTAAAATATACTTTATGATGGGTAAATAATATTAAATCTTAAATATGGAGATGATGAATGATGTCAGCACAAGATCCTAGAAATAAATTTAAAACGTCTGATTATGATCAACAAGAGCAAGAGTTACCAGGTCTACAATCGAAAATGACACCTCAACCTGATTGTGGTGAAACATCTTACAAAGGTCATGAGAGATTAAAAGGCTATAAGATGTTAGTGACTGGAGGAGATTCAGCAATTGGACGCGCAGCTGCAATCGCTTATGCTAAAGAAGGTGCAGATGTGGCTATTAACTATTTACCGAGTGAAGAAGAAGACGCACAAGAAGTAAAACAAGTGATTGAGGATGCTGGTCAGAAAGGTATTCTAATTCCTGGAGATTTAAGGGATGAACAGTTTAACTATGATATGGTAGAAACGGCTTATAATGAATTAGGCGGTTTAGATAATGTAACGTTAGTTGCCGGCCACCAACAATATCATGATGATATTCACGGATTTAATACTGAAGCTTTCGCAGAGACGTTTGAAACGAATGTATATCCAGTATTCTGGACAGTTCAAAAAGCGTTAGAATATTTAAAACCTGGCTCATCAATTACGACGACGTCTTCCGTTCAAGGATATAATCCGAGTCCAATTTTACATGATTACGCAGCTTCTAAAGCAGCAATTATTTCATTAACGAAAAGTTTCTCTGAAGAACTTGGTGCGAAAGGTATTCGAGTGAATTGTGTTGCTCCTGGGCCATTCTGGTCACCGCTTCAAATTACTGGAGGTCAACCTCAAAGTGCAATTCCTACATTTGGACAACAAACGCCACTGGGTCGTGCCGGTCAACCAGTTGAATTATCAGGTACTTACGTTTTACTTGCTTCAGAAGATTCAAGTTATACTACTGGCCAAGTCTTTGGTGTAACAGGTGGTACGCAAATCGACTAACAATTGATTTACTTTTAATATGTAAATTATATATTGATTATTTTAAGGTGATGGGGACTCGACTGAGTTCCCATTTTTTAGTGTGAGAGTAGAAATTTTTCACCATATTAAATGGTGATTTGATAATAGTTGAAGCTTTCATGTAAGATGTATGTGATTGGTGAAATATAGAATAAAGGTGATTATAAAATGAAGAATTTTTTAATCAGATGGTTACCTAATATCTTAATTGCTTTAGCTTTACCGTCACTAATATTGTGCCATCATAATCTAACAGTAATATTAGCTATAGCTGTGATTATTTGTACATATATTTCTGCAGTTAATGTTTATTTAGTTAACGAGAATGTAAAAAAAGGTATAACTTGGTTTAATCCTGTGATTGATTATATTTTAGCAATTGTTTCTGCACTTGCTTATTTTGGAATGTTCAGTTGGGTTATTACACAACCTTTTTCAAATGTTACGATGCTACTAATCATTATTTGTTCTGGAAGTATTGCTTACGTCCTTGAAGTGAAGCTTAAAATTAGTGAAGCAAAAAATGGTAAATTTCTTCATGGCGACGAAATGAGTGAATATAAAATTGTATCGGTTAGAACTGAAAAAATTTTCAAAAGGGTATCTTTATGTTCAACAATTATAAGCATTTTACTCATATTTATAAGTCTTTATTTGAAATGGTGGATTGTTTTTGGTGTAGCTATTGTGTTATTGATTATTGTTGCTTTAGCAATCACGATTTATGAGAAATTTTTCACTACACAGATTGAAGAATAATTTTAAAATACAATAAACTTTATGTATTGACGTGTCTATAATTATCTTGTAACGTTAGACACAATTCGAATAACTTATCGAGAGAAGTGGAGGGACTGGCCCTAGGAAGCTTCGGCAACATTTTATCATGTGCCAATTCCAGTAACCGCTAAGGTTAGAAGATAAGCTGAAATGCTATGCCAACAGAGTATAAATGGTGAAATAACATATCTTTTAATCACTTGTTGGTATGAGTTGACTCTATTGATACACACTTGGGTTAGTTTTCAAATAAAGTCACTTACCGGAGCGGAATGAAGAAATGATTCATTGAGAATGAAATTTCTGTTTCGCTCCTATTTTTATGGAAAGTAGGTCAAATTTATGGAGAAAGTAAAGAAAGGTAACGCGTGGGCCCTGCTCCCATTACTCCTATTTGTATTACTCTTTTTAGGTGTAGGAATTATTTCAAGAGATTTTACAACTATGCCTTTAAATGTTGCAATTACAATAACAGTAATCGTTGCCTTACTTATGAATAGAAAAGAATCTTTTGCCAAGAAGGTAGAAGTATTTACTAAAGGTGCTGGACATTCGAACATTATCTTGATGATGTTAATTTTTATCTTGGCAGGTGCGTTTTCAACTACTGCCGAAAAAATGGGTGGTGTTACATCTACTGTTAATTTAGGTTTATCATTGATTCCTCAAAATTTAATCATTGTAGGCCTATTTGTTATTTGTATGTTCGTGTCTATTTCGATGGGGACATCAGTTGGGACTGTTGCAGCGATAGCCCCAGTAGGATTTGGATTCGCACAAGCAACACATGTGCCCGCAGCTTTAGCTATGGCTACGGTAGTCGGTGGTGCAATGTTTGGTGATAATCTGTCAATGATTTCGGACACTACCATTGCTGCAGTAAGAACTCAAAAGACTAAGATGAATGACAAGTTTAGAGTTAATTTTAAAATCGTTTTACCAGGTGCTATTTTAACGATTATAATTTTATTTTTCTTAACGAATGGTATTTCAATCGATCATGCCAAAAGTTATGATTATAACTTAATTAAAGTTATACCATATTTATTAGTATTGATACTCGCACTTGTAGGTGTAAACGTCATCATTGTACTCATTGGTGGTACAGCCTTAGCAGGTTTAATAGGATTAATTGATGGTTCCTTTGGTTGGAAAGGACTTCTCAGTGCCGTATCTAAAGGTATAATTGGAATGGAAGATATTGCAATGATAGCATTACTGATTGGTGGCCTTGTAGGTATCATTCAACATAATGGTGGCATAGATTGGTTACTACAGTTTGTACGTGCTAGAGTTAAATCTAAACGTGGTGCAGAATTAGGTATTGCCAGTTTAGTAAGTGCCGCGGATATATCTACTGCTAATAATACAATTTCTATTATTATGGCAGGACCTTTAGCCAAGAATATTGCTGATGAGTATGATGTCGATCCGCGCAAGTCAGCTAGTATATTAGATATATTCGGAGGATGTTTCCAAGGGTTACTCCCATATAGTCCTCAAGTTATTTCAGCAGCTGGTGTTGCTGGTATTTCTCCATTCTTACTTGTTCCTTATAGTATCTATCCAATTTTATTAGGAATCTGTGGTTTAGTGGCTATTATTTTGAGAGTCCCTCGTTTAAAAGATAAACCTCAAAAATAAATATAAATTAAAAGGAAGCTACTCATTTAGATTTTAGCTTCCTTTTAACTTTTTCAGAGCTTTCAGAGTTTGTGACATAGCTTAAATACGTTAAAATAGAAATAAGAGTGAAAGTAGGTGAAAGAGAGTGGCAAAATATAATGTAGAGAATGAACACGTAGAAATCGACATCGAACGTTTACTAAAATTTACTCCAGAAGTTGTTTATGAAGCATGGACAAAAGTGGAGATTCTTAAACAATGGTTCATGACAACACCACGTACAAATAAGACTTTTGAAGCGGATGTCCAAGAAGGCGGTACATATCGTATAGTAGATAGTAGAAATGGGAAGCAAAATGTTATCGAAGGTAAATACGAAGAGCTTGTAATGGATGAATACATTAAAATGACAATAGGTATGCCTGGTTTAAGCGCCGAAGAGGATGTCATAGAAGTAGAATTCTTTGAACGTGAAAATGGTGGTACTCAAATGTTGTTTTACTACCGCTCATTAGTTGAAAAGGAAAGACGTTTAACTGCGTTGGAGTACAAACAGAAGAAGAAAGAATATCATGATTCAACTGCGCATGGTTTTGAATTAATGATTGATCAAATGCAACATATATTAGAAGAACTAGAAGAACAACAGCATAATTAAAAACAATCGCAAGCATTAAATGAGTAGCCCCTAGGTGTTACAAATAATGCTTGCGATTTTATTTATAATAATTCATTTTTTTCTTTACGTTCATTATATTTTCTTAAAAGTGTTTCAAAAAAGATATGGTAACTAATAAAGCTTGAATAATCGGTACCGTCATTTAAATAAAATGTATTACTTGAAACATATATATTATAGTTTGCTTGTTGAGCGAGTGAGTTATCTTTCATCGTTGTTACTGAGATAAAATATTTCTGTCTTAATTGAAGAAGCTGTGTAACTTCGGTCAATTGATATGTCTCGCCAGATAATGAAATAATAAAGAATAAATCCTCTGGAACAGTTTTATTTAACACCATTTTTAATTCATGAACATCATGTAGGATTATAATGTTTTTATGCATTGTAAGTAAAATACGTTGTGCTTCTTCAGCCACATTCATTTGAGCGCGTCCTGTTCCGTAAAGATAAATCGTAGTGGCTTCATGCATTTTATTCGTTAATAATTGATAATCAATGCGATCTAAATAACTAAAGGTATTTGCTATTTCTTGTTTAAATTGTTCCATTGAATCAGAAGGAAGCTGATTCTTTTTTTCATTTTCAAATTTCAAAAATGATTTAAAATCACTGTAGCCATCAAATCCTAGTTTACGTGTAAAACGGTGGATAGTGGCATTTGATGCATGCGTATGTACAGCTAAATCTTGAATTTTCATATTTTTACATTCTTCTATATGTGTATTAACATAACTTGCGATTTGTATATCATTATCATTCAATTTATCGAAATGAGTGTTTACACGTTCATCTAGTATCATTTAAGCACCTCATTGTTTTGCATGAAAAAATTTCCGTTCAATGAAAATATAATCTGATTATACAAAATAGTTTCAAAATGCGTCAACGTCGTTGTTATTATGTAAGCGTTTACTATATATTGAAATTAACTTATTTAGAGATACTAACACCTACTAATAAACATATAAGTAAATGATAGTGAGAAATAGATTGGGATGTGGAGGTTTTAATTATGAATGCTATCAAACGATTCGGTAGTGCGATGATCGTGCCAGTGTTGATGTTTGCTTTCTTTGGTATCGTACTTGGGTTTGCGACACTTTTCAAAAATCCAACAATCATGGGCGGTTTAGCAGATCAGCATACATTCTGGTTCAAATTCTGGTCAGTGATAGAGTCAGGCGGATGGGTCATCTTTAATCACATGGAAATCGTCTTTGTTGTGGGTTTACCTCTATCTTTAGCTAAAAAAGCACCTGGGCATGCAGCGTTAGCCGCATTGATGGGTTATTTAATGTTTAACACATTTATTAACGCGATTCTAACGCAATGGCCTCATACCTTTGGTGCTAACTTAAAGAAAGGCGTAGAAAACGTCACTGGATTAAAAGCTATAGCAGGGATAGAAACGTTAGATACAAATATTTTAGGGGCTATTATTATTTCAGGGATTATTACATGGATACATAATCGATACTATAGTAAAAGACTGCCAGAAATGTTAGGGGTTTTCCAAGGCCTCACATTTGTAGTTACCATTTCATTCTTTGTAATGTTACCTATTGCAGCAATAACATGTGTGGTTTGGCCAACAATTCAACATGGAATTGCATCAATTCAGCATTTTATCATTGCTTCTGGATACGTTGGCGTGTGGTTATATCATTTCTTAGAACGCGTATTAATCCCTACAGGATTACATCACTTTATATACGCGCCAATTGAGGTAGGACCTGTGGTAGTAAATCACGGTTTAAAAGCAGAATGGTTACAGCATTTGAATCAATTTGCTGAAAGTAGTAAACCTTTAAAAGAACAATTCCATTATGGATTTATGTTACAAGGCAATGGTAAAGTATTTGGATGTTTAGGAATTGCGCTTGCAATGTACTCGACAACACCGAAAGAAAATCGTAAGAAAGTGGCAGCACTACTTATACCTGCAACGCTAACAGCGGTTGTTGCTGGTATTACTGAACCTCTTGAATTTACATTCTTATTTATTGCACCATATTTATTTGTGATCCATGCTATCTTGGCAGCTACAATGGATACTTTAATGTATGCTTTTGGTGTTGTAGGTAATATGGGAGGCGGTGTGCTAGATTTCTTAGCTACAAACTGGATCCCGTTAGGTAAAGATCACTGGATGACATATGTTGCTCAAGTAGTGATTGGTTTTATATTTGTGGGAATCTACTTCTTCCTATTTAGATTTTTAATTCTTAAATTTGATATACCACTTCCAGGGCGAAAAAAAGGAACAGAAGAAGTAAAACTATTTTCTAAACAAGATTATAAAGATAAGAAAGGTGGCACTGCTTCATCAGAACAACCAAAATCAACTGGGAATGAATATGATGACAAAGCAGCTTACTATTTAAAAGGCCTAGGTGGTAAAGAGAATATTAAAGACGTAACAAATTGTACAACTCGCCTACGTTTAACAGTGAATGATGAAAGTAAAGTTCAAGATAGTAGTTATTTTACACATAATCAAATGGCTCACGGTTTAGTGAAAAGTGGTAAAAGTGTGCAAGTTGTAGTCGGTATGTCTGTACCTCAAGTACGAGAAGCGTTTGAACATTTAGTTTACGAGGAAGAAAAGTAATTAAATATTACAATAAGCGTCTCAAGGAGAAAGAATTATATCTTCTTGAGATGTTTTATTGTCAAAAAAACCAGTGCTATTAACAACACTGGTCTTTAAATTATTATGAAATTCTAGCTTTATGAAGCATTTTGGCACGATAGCTTGCTGATAAAATATCTATATTACGTGTTGCGATTGTATGTAGTAATTGAGCGAATATCTCTGGAGAACATACGACACTTGCACAATTGTTATTCAATGTATAGTTTACATCGTGATGGTTAGCAAACATATTCATGATATCAATTACTTTGTCTTTAATGAAAGCATCTTGTAAACCATCGATAGCTAAATCAAAACGCTTGGCTGATTGATAGAGATGTTCTGAATCAAGAAGTTCATCGAAATGCTTAGGAGACAAAATTTGGTAAATAGAATAATTGTGGAAGCTCAAAAAGCTTATTAAATATGGTAACTGTTGCTTAGGTAAACTGACCTCAAGTGCAAACATGTTATTTTGTTTGAAAATCGAAAATTGAAATGACTCACAAAATTTTATTTCTTTACATAAATGAGTTAATTTTTTTCGCGTTGAGCGAGATTTCAAACCTGCAATATTGATAATGTAGGTTTCAAATTTATCAATCAACATGTTATGACCTCCCGTGAATTTGGCATATAACTGAAGCATACGATGTTCGTTTAAATAGATTGTACCACTCTTTTTTTATATAATCACTAAGACTTTTGAACGAAGTTAAAAACTTATTCTTTTGTAATCTTTTCTTTACAAAATATATAAAATGGTTTTAAGATTTAGTATAAAAAATACGCAAGTGCTTTAATAATGCTTATGACTATCTCGTCACGATAGTCATTTTTTTATGTTAATATGGGAAATAAATAGCTACATTTACAAGGAGAAAAATGAATGTACAGAGCAGTTATCTTTGATTTCGATGGAACAATTATCGATACAGAACGTCATTTATTTGAGACAATAAATAAACATCTTAAATTTCATAAAGCTGAACCTATTTCAGTAGATTTTTATAGAGAATCTATCGGAGGGACAGCTACAGATTTACATCAACATCTCGAGCAGGCCATAGGCGCAGATAATAAAGAAAAAATATATCAAGAACATCATCAAACTAGTGGTAATTTGCCAATTATCAGTACAATCAAAGAGTTAATGGATTATCTTAAAAAGCGTCATATACCTATGGCAATTGCAACTAGTAGTTATCGAGAAGATATATATTCAACATTTAAAAAGTTGGGTTTAGATAACTATATTGATGTCATTATTGGTAGAGAAGACGTTGATAACGTTAAACCAGATCCAGAACCTTATTTAATGGCTGTTCAAAACCTTAATTATAATCCAACAAATTGTTTAGCAATTGAGGATTCGTTGAATGGTGCTACAGCTGCTATGATGGCAGGATTAGATGTTGTCGTTAACACGAATTTGATGACAGCAGAACAAAATTTTTCAACTATTAATTACGTCGGAAAAGATATGTCGATTGAAGATATTGTGACATCTTTATTTGAGAAGAAATAGGAGGTATAAGCGTGGGTTACATTATACTTTTCTTTATAGCTGGTCCAATTATTTTAGCAATAGGGAATCTGGTTCTTGGTCCTATTTTTAATAAACGTACACCATTTCATGTTCAAGTTAGATCATTCATAATTGGATCTATTGTTTATCTTTTACTTGCAACCATAGGATATTTTCTTTTATTGCAAGGAAAGCTTTAAAAGAATTATAAATTTTTTAGCAAATGATAATTTAACACTGTAACGAAATCTTTTCTTAGTGGAATCTTAAATTAAAAAAGTCTATAAATGAATTTGGATAACTAAATTCATTTATAGACTTTTATTTTGTATTAACTATTCATTTTTAAAATTAATGTTATAGCGATGAGTACGATTAAAATTAAATCTATACCTACCATAATTGTGTATCGTGTAGGTTTCTGACCTTGATTTTTAGCTAATTTCATTGCTTGATAATTTGGTATCAAACTAATTACTAATAGTATGATAATGACTACACCTATAATTATTGTCATGATTACTTACCTCCATGATTTCCTCTTGTTATAAGCTCCCATATAACGCCTGTTATAATTCCAATAACTAAACCACTAATGATTCCTATTTGAGGTGTGAAGAACAAAGCTCCAACTAATATACAAATTATAAGTGCTATTGGAATGGTTGTGCCATAAATCATTTTTCGTTCTGGAGAACTTAGAATGGTAAAGGCAACTAAATAAAGAATGAAGAAGGCTACCGTAGCAAGAAGTGTTCGACCTACGACAGACATGATATCAGGTTGTTTCATAGTAAAATAATTAAGTAGGAAAAATATAATCATAAATATTAATGTAACTTTAATTGAACGATTAATGAGTGCCTTATTCATATCCGAACTCCTTAAACTATTTAGAAAAAGTATATCATACTACATAATTCAATTAGAAAGAAAGCATATTATGTAATAAAAATGCAAATAGCTTTAATTTTCAGAAAAATATTCAAAATAGGTGTTTTCAAAAATCAAAAAGCTTGCTATGATACATGTGTAAGCGATTACATTAAATTGTAAAAATTTTGTTTCAATTTCGTCAATTTGTAGTATAATTACGGAAATAAGATTATCATTAAAATAATAATCTAGATTTAGAGATGGGGTAAAGTTATGGAAAACAATGAATTACAAAGGGGACTAAGTGCACGTCAGATGCAAATGATTGCACTTGGGGGAACAATTGGTGTCGGTCTGTTTATGGGGGCAACAAGTACAATCAAATGGACTGGCCCATCAGTTATTTTTGCATACTTAATCGCTGGTATATTTTTATTCCTAATTATGAGAGCAATGGGGGAAATGATTTATCTTAATCCTACAACTGGATCATTCGCAACATTTGCAAGTGATTACATACACCCAGCAGCGGGTTATATGACGGCTTGGAGTAATATATTCCAATGGGTTGTAGTAGGGATGAGTGAAGTTATCGCAGTTGGTGAATATATGAACTATTGGTTCCCAAATTTACCAAACTGGATACCTGGTATCGTAGCAGTGGCATTATTAATGGGAGCAAACCTTGTTTCAGTTAAAGCCTTTGGGGAATTTGAATTTTGGTTTGCATTAATCAAAGTTATTACAATTATTTTAATGATTATCGCAGGTTTTGGCTTAATCTTATTCGGAATTGGTAATGGTGGTCATGCAATAGGGATTTCAAATCTATGGTCTCATGGTGGATTTATGCCACATGGAATCGTTGGTTTCTTCTTCGCACTGTCAATAGTTATTGGATCTTATCAAGGGGTTGAACTCATTGGTATTTCTGCTGGAGAAACTAAAGATCCTCAAAAGAATATTGTTAAAGCAGTGAATGGAGTTATTTGGAGAATATTAATCTTCTATCTTGGTGCAATTTTTGTAATCGTTTCTGTTTATCCTTGGGACAAATTAGGTGACATAGGAAGTCCTTTCGTTGCGACATTTGCTAAAGTAGGGATTACTTTCGCAGCTGGTTTAATAAACTTTGTTGTATTAACAGCTGCTATGTCAGGTTGTAACTCAGGTATATTTAGTGCTAGCCGTATGATTTATACATTATCTAAGCAAGGACAAATGCCTAAGATTTTCTCGAAAGTATTAAAAAATGGTGTTCCGTTCTACACAGTACTTGCAGTATCAATCGGTATCTTAATCGGTGCATTACTAAACGTCATTCTCCCTTTATTTATTAAAGGTGCAGCAAGTATTTTCGTTTATGTTTATAGTGCATCTATATTACCAGGAATGATTCCTTGGTTTATGATTTTATTCAGTCATTTACGCTTTAGAAAGTTACATCCTGAAGAAGTTAAAAATCATCCGTTCAAAATGCCAGGAGGCGCATTTGCTAACTATCTTACAATAGCATTCTTAATTTTAGTCTTAATCGGTATGCTATTTAATAAAGAAACAGTTGTTTCTGTAGTTATTGGTATTGTGTTCCTAGCAGTTGTGACACTTTATTATTTCGTTCGTTATAATAAAAAGGATCAACAAGCTAAAAAAGCAGCATTAACTCAGAAAAACCAAAAAGGCTTAGAATAATAGCTATATAGTTAAACAAAAAAGCGATTCGTTCATACACTCTAATATAAAGAAATTTAGAGTATGACGAATCGCTTTTTTTATTTATTTAATGTTTAAATTCAATATTTGATAAATGTTTACGGTAATTATCCAAAGCCATTTTAGATTGTGTTATAAAATCTAAGGATGATTGATAATTTAGAGCAATGTAACGATAATAAAGTACATCTATTGTAAACATTTGTGCAAACAATGAAGTCGTTGCACCCATGCGCATTTCATTTTCATCAGTTTGGCCGTAAGACAAGACGATATCTGAACGATTGGCTACTGGATTATCTTTCGTACTAGTAATAGTAACAACTGGTATATGATAGTCTGAAACAACTTTGGCTATTGAACGCATTTCACTTTGCATACCATTGTTTGTAATAAATACGACGCAGTCTTTAGCATTATGTGTCGCTAACATGGTCGTGAAGATATGTGTTTCTTGTACCAATTGTATATTTAAACCAATGCGAGATAATTTTTGATATAAATCTGTAGCCACTACAAATGAAGCACCATAACCATAGATGAAAATGGTTTCTGCACATTTAAATAAATCGCAAATTCGGTCTATCGTCTTATCGTCAATTTTTTCATTGGCGTTGTTAAGCGCACCTTTAGCACGAGAGTGCATTTTCTTTTTGAGAGAATCTGTATTTTCATTGTCTACAAGTTCAACATTGTATACAGATGCTTCTTTAGGCAGAAATTTAGATAAACCAATTTTAAGTTCGTGAAAGCCACCTTCAGTTATTTTCTTACTAAACCTTATTATAGAGGAGGGGCTGGTATCTAAAACTTCTGCTATATCTTGAGAATTCATATTAACTACCTTATGAGGTGAGTTGAGTATGAATTGAGCTATCTTTTTTTCATTTTTAGTTAGGTAGGGGTACTGGTTGTCAATTTCATTTAAAATGTTTGGCAATTTAATCACCCATTTGATCAGAATTTCTCATTTCTTTAGTCGTGCCAAAGAAATAAGTGAAAATGAAACCTCCAGCGTAAGCAGCAAGTAAACCTGCAATATAACCGAGGTACATATGATTATCTATTAACGGTAGAAGAGAAATACCACTAGGCCCTACAGCTGTAGCACCGATATGACCAATACCACCAACAACAGCGCCACCAATACCGCCGCCAATACAAGCTGTAAAGAATGGTCGACCTAATGGTAATGTGACTCCGTAAATTAAAGGTTCTCCAATACCTAAGAAACCAACAGGTAGAGCACCTTTTAAAGTATTACGTAATTTAGTATTTTTACGACATCTAACCCATAAAGCTAATGCGGCACCGACTTGTCCAGCACCAGACATAGCTGCAATAGGTAACAGATAAGTAGCACCCGTTTTATTAATTAATTCGATATGAATTGGTGTGAAAATATGATGCAATCCTAGCATGACTAGTGGTAAGAAGAAAGCACCAATGATGAAACCACTAAATATGCCTCCTACACCAATAATCCAGTTAATGACATGCACCAATCCATCAGATATAAAGCCAGCAACTGGCATTATAATAAACAATGTTAATAAACCAATAATTAATAATGAAATAGTTGGAGTTACAATAATATCGATAGCATTTGGGACTATTTTATGTAATCTTTTTTCAATTAAACTAAGCAACCATACTGCAAATATAACGCCAATAATTCCACCTTGACCAGCGACGAGGTGTTCACCAGTAAAGATATTTTTAATTGGGTTTTCATCAGTTATACCAGTAAGTAAGGTTGCACCACCAATTACACCACCTAATCCAGGCGTAGCGCCGAACACCTTCGCTGCATTGATTCCAGTGAAGATAGCTAAGTAGGCGAGCATCCCATCTTTAATGACACTCAGCACTGAAACAACTTGTTTAAGCCAATCTCCAGATAGAGTTCCAGCTGTTAATAAGTTATTCAATATCGCTGCAATACCACCTATTAACCCGGCACCTATAAATGCTGGGATTAAAGGTATGAAAATATTAGCAATGGACTTTAAAACTTTATTCCATTTACTTTGTTTGCGATGACTTTGAAAATTCTGTTTATTTTGTCGTGCTTGTTCTTCAGCTTGCGCTTTATAGCTTTTATTTTCAGTATGAGAAGTATCATCATCTAAAGGTGCGCCACTTGTTTCAGACATATAATTTGCAACTTTGTTAACAATGCCTGGTCCAACTACAACTTGGAGGCGTTCATCTTCAACAACACCTAAAACACCATCAATACTTTTCAATTCATTGTAATTAACTTTATCGTAATCATGAATTTTAATTCGAACACGAGTCATACAATGAATAATATTATCAATATTATGATTACCACCAACGGCGTTAGTGATATCTTTAGCAAGACGTTCTTCTTTGTTCATGGAAACTCCCCCTTAAACGTTGATGGCTTGCTTGATCACTCCATTACTTTTATATAAACGCGTCTCAGCGTCTTCTTTAGTTGTATTACATAAATACATGACAACTGCCGTTTTAATATGATTTCCCGCTTCTTCATACAATGTTTGTGCATCTTGTTCATTTAAATCACATATATCTTGAATAATGGTGATTGAACGATTGACCAATTTTTTATTCGTAGGTCGTAAATCCACCATTAAGTTATCATATACTTTTCCGACCCCAATCATTGTCATTGTAGAAATCATATTTAATATGAGTTTTTGAGCAGTGCCAGATTTTAAACGAGTAGACCCTGTTAAAACTTCAGGTCCTACATTAACTTCTAAAATATGCTCTGCATAAGCACTAATTTCACTATTTGTATTACACGAAAGAGCAACAGTATCAGCATGAATATCGTTTGCATAAGTGAGGGCACCTTTAACGTAAGGTGTGCGACCACTTGCAGATATTCCAATAACAATATCATTATCATTTAGCTGAATATCTTTTAAGTCTTGTGCGCCTTGCTCGCTATCATCCTCAGCCCCTTCAACTGCGACGGTCATCGCTTTTTGACCACCCGCAATAATACCAACGACCTCTTCAGGACGTGTATTAAAAGTTGGTACACATTCAGCAGCATCTAAAACGCCAAGACGTCCACTTGTACCAGCGCCTATATAGATTATTCTTCCTCCACGATTAAAACATTGGATAGCACTAGTTATAACCTGTGATAACTGAGGAATCACTTGTTCAATGGCTTTTGGTACTTTTTGATCCTCACGATTTATTGTTAGTAGTGCATCTTGAATAGTCATTTCATCTAAATGCATCGTTTGAGTGTTACGAGTTTCTGTTGTTAAACGATTCATTGTCATTCTCCTTCGTATATGTAAATTTAAAAGTATCTCCAGGCTGAATCAGTGTTAATAATTGAAGATCTCCATCGCTCACTGTTGCAATATGGTTAATATGAGAATGTCCTTTGAGTGGTGTTTTAACGACTTGAATTTCACCTTCATATCGCCCATTTAGTTGGTTATCTACAGTGATATCCCCAATGTCTCTTTCAGTTATTCCTATAGGATCTATAGGAGTATCATTGTTAACACGTGAATATTGAGAACGTATGATATGCTCTGGTGCGTCAATGCGCGATGTATGTGTTCTTAAGACTCTCTCAGAAAATGATGGATCCAAGTCTTTAAGCTTGAGCGTAAAATGTCGACGATGCATCATATCAGACAATTGTTGAGCAATTAATAAATTGATTGCTGTGTCACCGATAATAACATGAGAGATATCTAGAGATTGTAATTCATGCGTAGCAACTAAAGGATGTGATGAACGATGTGACTCAACTGTTGGTAACCCTTTATGTAAAGGGCCTCTTAGCTCTGTTCCTGGTATAAAGGCATATATTTTTGCATGTTTATCGTAAGTTTTAATAAGTTGATTTTTATATTCAATGAAAGAATGTGAAAGACCTGTATCAGGTCGTGGATAATAATTGTGACAGTATAATAGTTGAGACTGATAATCTTGTTTGTAAATGCGCTTCAACATATCTTCTGTGATATTACTCGCATTAAGACAGCATTGGAAACCATGACTTTGAACTTCATGGATGAGTTCAACATCCAATTGATCATCAATACGTATAGAAAATGCCCCATGTGGCAATTGATTTAAATAACTGTAAAGCGTTGGATTAAGTAAAGAAGGATTAACATCAATGATATAAGTGATATTATATGATGAAAGAAGCTGACATAATTCCCCAAAATATGACAACTGATGTTGCTTGTTTTCTTCAGGGATTTGTAAAGATGTAAAGATCACATCATAACCCATAGAAGCCATGTTAAGAATATACTCTTTATCTAAAGCATTTCCTAAATATACTGAGAAGCCAAGCACATCTAACACTCCTTTTAATTACTTAATCAGTACGATTATAACGCTATTATTAAACGTTTACAATTTGAGGTATTTTTTGAATAATATAATATTAAAATTTAAAGCACATGATGTTTTAAGTTATGTGAGATTTAAATAAGTGCAATGTATCGAAACGTTGATAAACGAAATTAAAGATAAATTTATAATAATTAGGAAGTCGAAGGTTTGATTTTTAAAAGTTGTTCATGTAATAAAAGTTGTTTGATATGAATATAAAAAAGCATGTCTCCTTGTTTGATTGGTATAAGAGGGTGTTTTGATAAATGAAGAATGACATAATAGTAAGATGTTAATTCTGGTGTGGTACTTAATATTGATTTATGCGATTCTATCCAAATTTTTTCAACTTCTACTTCTTGATTAAATACGTTCAAAGTTTCTTCAAATTTGTTATGATGATTGAGTACATAATATTTAGCATTTTCAGTCAGAGAGAGCAATTTTATAATTCGTTGTTCAATGTGTCGTGTGATTTCTAAATAATTCATAATTCCTCCAATAAATTTTAAAAATGATTGAGTAATAGAAAGGAAACGTCTATGAGGCAGAAAAAAGTTAAGAAAAAATATAAATTTAGTGATATTGCGTGGAGAGATTTAAGTCTAATTGCAGTAGTATTGGTGGGACTTTTTCTATTTAGCGTTGCAGGTATGGCGCTAGGAGCGCTTTTTCTAAAACATATGTCACAGTTACAATTAGCGATGATTAGTACATTAGCGCAGTTAATGGCTTATGTTGTTGTGATATTTGTATTTTACTTTTTACACATCCATACATTTGGAGAGAGGTTTAAAAAAGGTTTACAATACTTGAAACGACGATGGTTCATTATTATTATCGCTTTTTTATTGGCGTATGGTTTGTCAAGTTTATATGAATGGTTAATGCAGTTTTTACCTAAGCATCTACAATATTCTGATACGCAAAATGAGATGGCTTTAGATCAATTGTTCAAAGTACATGCATTTATACCTTTCGCGTTTTTATTAATCGTGATTGTAGGACCTATCGTCGAAGAATTAGTGTTTAGACACATACTAATAGGAGAGTTAGGAAAGAAGTTTAATTTTATTGTAATGGGGATTATATCAGCTGTATTATTTACTTACATACATGTAACTGATGCGAAATCACCGTTTGAATTCGGAGCATACTTTATTTTAGCCATTGCTTTAGTCTCTGTGTATTTAATTTCAAAGAGAAATTTGGCAGCATCGATTAGCTTGCATATGTTAAATAATCTAGTGTCATTTATTTATACTCTATGGTCAATATTTTATAATTAGTTTAAAAACCCAGCTGATTCAAATTAACTGTTTATGTCAGCTGGGTTTAAAAATTGCTGATAGTTATCTATTGAGATATCTTGAGTTTTAATAGTTTTTTCGAATGAGTAAGAAATATCGTGTATGTCCATGATTGATAATTCACGTGTATGACCACGACCTATATCAAAGATCACTGCATGCCACTGACCATCTTTACACAATAAACCTATAAAAATAACATTTTCAGCGTGCGCTTTTCCTTCTTCAATATAATCAACAAGCATGACATTTCGTTCTGTACAGTATATTAATATATCCGAAAATAGTTGTGGTAATGAGTAATTATTACTATCTTCAAATTTAATATAATAATCCATCTTTTTTAATAGCTTACGTAATCGCGTTTGAGGTAAACCTAAACATTGTTTAATAATGGCTTGAATTTCTGTTTGATAAGGGAGAGTAGAATAAGACTGACTTTCATTTAGTGTAAGAAACAGCGCTGACAGTTGATTTTCTGTTAAAGATAAAGAAATTTTTGATTGAGCATCTTTAATTTGATAACCACCGAGTTTACCGTGTTGTGCGTACACTTTTACACCTTGTTCTTCTAAATCATCAATATCCCTTAAAATAGTACGTTTCGAAACTTTAAATAGTTTTGCAAGTTGTGAAGCGGTCATTTTATCTGAATTTTGTATAGACTGAATGATTTGATTTTGGCGTTCTAATTTATTCAATGAAAGTCACCTCCATAAACATTACATATTACATTTATTATAACATATAAGCGACAATGATGACATTTTCTTATTTTTGGTCGGTACAAAAGTGTAAAATTTCTTATTTTTCTTTTAGAAAACGCTTACAATATAAAAATCATTATGTTAATATAATATTTGTAACAGGGGGAGCGATTAGACAAAGGGGTAGAGCTATATAACAGATAGCTGTGTAATCGTTCGAGTTACATCAAAACATCTTCAATATTTATTACTTACTTTCCTTTCTATTTGTCGGCTAGCTCGTGACTAGCCGATTTTTTCTTTTTTAAAAACTTATTAATTATTGTTCCAAAATCTTGATGACTTCGTATAAAATAAATATAAGTAAATAGAGAGATTTCGATAATTAAAGTTTACTTATAATATATAACTGATTTATTAATTCTACATAAATTTATTTTATTTGGTGGTGAAACATAGGATGACAGAAAGTTTAAAGCAGATTGATCGTTTAATTTGTGATTGGTTAAAAATTGTTGATGATATTTTACCGCGTCTTATTCAAGAGATGCATACAGATACTAAAAAGGATCGTTTTGATTTAGTTACTAACGTAGACAAACAGATTCAAGACCATTTTCAAACATTCTTGTCAAATCAATTACCTGGGCATCTACTATTAGCTGAAGAAAAAAATAATGATGATATTGATCCTTATCATGGACATGTTTGGATTATGGATCCTATTGATGGTACGGCTAACCTTGTAAAGCAACAAGAAGATTATTGTATTATACTAGGATACTTTGTGGATGGAGAGCCAAAACTATCTTATATCTACGATTATCCTCATAATAAATTATATAAAGCAATAGCAGGTGAGGGAGCATATGAGAATGATTTACCGATGTTAAAGCCTGCAACATTATCCATTGAAGATGCAATATTGTCGTTTAACCCACATGTTTTAAATGATAGAACGATAAACGCACTTTTCCAAACTTCATTTAGTTATCGAATTATTGGTTCATGTGGTTTAGATTCAATTAGAGTCATTAAAGGTCAATTCGGCGCTCACATGAATACGAATCCTAAACCTTGGGATATAGTCGCTCAGTTTCTTTTTGCGCAAGAACTTAATTTGAAAATGACTAGCTTAGATGGTGGCAAAGTTGATTTTGGTAAGGGTGGCCCTTTTATAATTAGTAACCCTGGTTGTCATCAAGATGTACTGGATATTTTGAATAGCGGTAATGGCTATCAAAAATAAGTACAATTATATTAATATAATTGTATAAGTGAATTGTTAATGTCGGAGCCTTAGAAAGAGTTTCTTTTTAAGGCTTTATTATTGTCCTCAATTATAATTATGTGAGTTAAAATTCACTTTTAAGTTATTCGGAATGTATAAATGAATAGGTCTACAGATGTATAGTAAATAATTTATTTTATAATATAATTATCTATGGAATATGAATATGAAATAAATGTAAAGGAGTGGTAGGAGTGAAACGTTCAGATAAAAGAAAAATGAGCCTGCCAACTAAAATTTTACTTTGGATAGTAGGAGTATTATTTTCACTCGCTGTTATTGTAGTAATATACATCTGTGCCAAGATATTTATTACAGGGGATAAGATACATAATCCTCTAAATAGAAGCCATTCAGAGTTACGCTCAGGAAAGGTTAATTTAAAAGAAGGCGACCCTTTCACAATTGCATTATTTGGTGTGGATTCAGATGCGGAGCGAAAACATCAAGGTGGTGGAGAGCGTAGCGATACCATTATGATTTTATCAATTAATCCTAAAGAGAAAAAAACAGAACTCGTTAGTATTCCTCGTGATACTCAAGCTCAAATTGTAGGACGAGGTACGACAGAAAAAATTGCTCATGCCTATGCTTACGGAGGACCCAATATGGCGGTAAATTCTTTAGAGAAATTAATGAATGTACCAATTGACCACTATGCAACAATTGATATGGATGGATTACACGATATGATTGATACTTTAGGTGGTGTGGATGTGGTAAGTAATGACACTTTCACAATTAGTGGTTTACATTTTGTAAAAGGGCAAAAAACACATGTTGATGGGGATGCTGCAATGAGATTTATACGTAGCCGCAAGGAAGAAGGTGCTGGTGGGGACTTTGGTAGACAAGAACGCCAACAACTTGTACTTGAAGCTATGGCTAATAAAATGACAAGTCCAACATCAATAACACATTTTAATTCATTAATGAGCGAAATACAGCAAAATGTTAAAACTGATTTATCATTAAGTGATCTGAATCTTGTCAGAAAAAATTATAAAGATGCTAACGATAACGTAAACGTTCATCAACTTGACGGAGAAGGTGGTATTCAAAGTGATGGTTTATATTACTTTGTCCCAAGTGATGCTTCTAAAAATAGCAACACGCAACTACTAAGAGATAATTTAGATTTATAAAATGTATATGAGCACTGTGAGAACCATTCTCACAGTGTTTTTGTGTTTATAATGTATTTTTACAAGGTATATAAGTATTAAATGTAATAAGTAAAAGGATCATTAATTGATAATGATTTTCAAATAAGTAATTTATGAATATAAATTATTTATAAATACTTAACTTTTTGCAAGTAAAGTAATACAATTTAGATAATTCTATCTTGAAATATATGTGGGGTATTTTTCAGATAGATCTAGCTAACATGAAAAGTCTATTACGGTAAAATTAATATAAATGGGGTGAGCCTATGCAAGAACATTTGGTAGTCACACTTGATGGCACAGATTATCTTGTCGAACCAGGCACAAATTTACTTGAGTTTATCCGGTCTCGAGATACTTTCGTTCCAGCGATTTGCTACAATGAATCGATGGGGCCAATTCAAACATGCGATACATGTATGGTTGAAATTGATGGAGAAATTGCGCGTGCATGTGGCACAACAATAGACCGTCCAATGAATGTAAAAACAGATAACAACGATGTTAAATCAAGTCAAAAAGAAGCATTAGATCGTATTTTAGAAAAACATATGCTTTATTGTACGGTATGTGACTATAATAATGGAGACTGTGAAATCCATAATACTATGGATGAGTGGGGCATCCAGCATCAAACATATGAATATAAAGAAAAACCTTATGAGAAAGATTATGGTCCATTCTATCGTTACGACCCAGACCAATGTATATTATGTGGTCGATGTGTTGAAGCCTGCCAAGACATAGAAGTAAATGAAACAATAAGCATTGATTGGGATCGTGAACATCCACGTGTCATCTGGGATAATGATGTGCCAATTAATGAATCTTCATGTGTATCATGTGGTCAATGTGCAACAGTATGTCCATGTAATGCCATGATGGAAGTGAATATGGAAGGCAACGTTGGTTACATGACTGATACTGAGCCAGGGTCACTTGTAGCAATGATCGACTTAATCAAAAAATCTGAACCAGGATATGGTCCATTATTGGCACTTTCTGACTCAGAATCTGAAATGCGTAAAGAACGTATAAATAAAACTAAAACAGTATGTACATATTGTGGTGTTGGTTGTTCATTTGAAGTTTGGACAAAAGATAGAGAAATTTTAAAAGTTCAACCATCTCATGATTCTCCTGCTAATAAAATTGCATCATGTGTTAAGGGTAAATTTTCATGGGGGCACATCAACTCTGATCAACGTATTACTAAGCCATTAGTAAGGAAAGATGGTGCTTTCCATGAAGTAGAATGGGAAGAAGCACTGCAAGTGATGGCAGATAACTTTAACAATATTAAAGATCAACACGGTGCAGATAGCTTGTCATTTATTTCATCTTCTAAAGCGACGAATGAAGAGTCATATTTAATGCAAAAATTTGCTCGACAAGTGATAGGAACAAATAACGTAGATAATTGTTCACGTTATTGCCAAGCACCAGCTACGAAAGGTTTGACTCGTACAGTAGGAATCGGCGGCGACGCTGGTGGTATTGATGATTTAGAAAAGGCAGCTATGACAGTGTTGATTGGTACAAATACTGCTGAAGCACATCCTGTCATTGCTTCAAGAATGAAACGTGCTCAAAAATTATTCGGTCAAAAATCTCATGTCTTTGATATTAGAAAACATGAAATGGCTGAACGTGCAGATGAATTTTATCAACCCAAACCAGGTACTGATTTAGTATGGTTAGGCGCGGTGACAAAGTATATTATCGATAATGATTTACATGATAAGGCATTCTTAGACGAATGGGTCGATTATTTTGATGAATATTATAAATCATTAGAACCATTCACAATGGAGTTCGCTGAAGAAACAACAGGTATTCCAAAAGAACGATTAATTAAGTTCGCTCACGAAGTTGCGAAAGCTGAATCAGTTGCAATCTGCTGGGCGATGGGTATCACGCAACAAGACATCGGTAGTGATTCAAGTACAGCTATTTCTAATTTATTACTTGTAACTGGTAATTATAGAAAGCCTGGCGCTGGAGCATATCCTCTTCGTGGTCATAATAATGTACAAGGTTGTAGTGATATGGGTAGTATGCCTGACCAATTCCCTGGTTACCAGCTTGTTACTGATGATGAAATTAGAGCTAAATTCGAAAGAGAATATGGCGTAGAATTAAGTGCAACTCCTGGTCGCGATAATCATCAAATGATAGAAGGTATCCATAATGGAGACGTTCATTCACTTTATTTATATGGTGAAGACACAGGTATCGTAGATTCTAATATTAATTTTGTTCAAGCAGCTTTTGAGAAATTAGACTTCATGGTTGTACAAGATGAATTCTTAACATTCACTGCTACTTATGCTGATGTGGTATTACCTGCAAGTCCTTCTCTAGAAAAAGATGGTACATTTACCAACACGGAACGTCGTGTGCAACGTTTATATAAAGCGTTAGATTCACTGGGGGATTCTAAACCAGACTGGGAAATATTCCAACTTATTGCTAATAAATTAGGCGCAGATTGGGATTATAGTCACCCTGGAGAAGTGATGGATGAAATCGCTCGACTTACTCCGTCATATGCAGGTGTAAGCTACGACCGTTTAGAAGGTTTTAATAGTCTTCAATGGCCTGTAGATAAAGATGGGAAAGATTCTCCAATTCTTTATTTAGATGGATTTAACTTTGAAAATAAAAAGGCAAAGCTTTATCCATTAACATTTGATAATTTCTTCAAAGAAGATGAAGTTTATGATATTCATGTTAATAATGGTCGTTTACTTGAACATTTCCATGAAGGTAACATGACTTATCAAACTGAAATGATTAGATATAAAGTACCACATCCATTTGTTGAGATTTCACCAGAACTAGCACAAGATCGTGATATACATGAAGGTGCTGAAATCAAATTGATTTCAGAAACTGGTGAAGCAACGTTGGTAGCTCATATTACAGATAGAGTTAAAGGTAAAGAAATCTATATTCCACTTAATAATGATGCTTTAGAAAATGGAGATATGGGAGCAATTAACTTACTCACAAATAGTGATGTAGATAAATACACTGATACACCGTCATACAAGCGAACAAATGCACGCATGGAGGTTATATCTAAACGTGGTAAGTCACCATTAAATCCAACTAACTTCCGTGTTGATAAACATCGTCATCCTCAATATAGTGTTCAAGTACAGAAAAAATGGAATCGTTCTGATTACGTATTCCCAGGGAAGCAGAGTGATAAATAATGGCTGAAAGAATTACTGAAATTAAACGTCTAAAAAAGTCACCTGAGCAAATAAAGAATGAAAATTTAAACGAAGTCCTTGATGCTATTGCTGAGAATAAAGATAGCATTCTTAAAGCAATCCGTTTAATTCATACTTTAGATGAAGCGAAAATTTTAGATGCACTCAATGGTGGATTTAAAGCACGACAAGTAATTATCAATAAGTTTGCAGTGGAGTTAAATAAGGATATTTACACAGGATTATTATCTAATATGGCACAAATGGTCTTTTTACTTGGTGACTTAAATGTGAAAGATTTAAGTGAAATGCTTAATCGTCTTAACAAAGGTCTTCATGTTGCAAACCAAGCAAGTCCTAATGCACGTACATCTATTAGAAACTTAATGGGTATCCTTAAAGATGACGACATGAATCGTAGTTTAACTTACATGCTTAATTTACTTAAGGGCATGTCACGAGAATAAAATCATATCAATGATTATGTGAGCATAGGGGCGAAGAAGCATTCTATAATGACTTCCGAGCCTCTATTTTAATATCGCATATCTATAAATTTTCATGTATGATGAAATGTATATTGAAAAGTTTAAATAAAGGAGTGAAGTCGTATCAATCCTAATATTTTGAAAGCCATGGCAATCACTTCCAATGTCTTATTAGTTATTGGTATTGTATTTCTAATTATGCTAAAACTTATGCTTGCAATAGCATTCTTCGCAGTATCTTTAGCTATTAGTCTAGTCATATTTAATGTCATGTTTAGAGATCGCACAGGTATGAAGATTGCAATCAATGTATCATTCTTTATTGTTGTCATTGCAATTGTTATCGCATATTTCGTTTTATCAAAATAAAGCTTTGGGAGTTAGATAACAATGAAGAATACTAGATTTCGTATAACGACAATCTTAATAATAGCTATTTTAGTAATATTTGGAATTCTATTCCTCATTTTTGATACTAATCTTTTCAAAAATGATATCAAATATACTTTTAATGAAGCTGTAGAAAGACAGATAGGTGAAGGTACGCTAAATACTAAAGAGAGAGATGGAAAGTTTGTCAATGCGAAAGAAAAAGATGTTGAACAAGCCATGAGTATTAGCCATGGAGACAATCCGTTGAAATATATGGATATTTCTGAAAAAGTGCCTATGTCTGAATCAGAAGTCAATCATATTTTAAAAGGTAAAGGTATTCTTGAAGATCAAGGCCATACCTTTATAAAAGCTCAAGATAAATATGAAGTTAATATTATTTACTTAATAAGTCATGCATTAGTAGAAACTGGGAACGGGAAATCAGAACTTGCTAAAGGCGTTAAGGATGGAAGTCATAGATACTACAACTTTTATGGAATTGGCGCTTTCGATGAAAATGCTGTCCATACTGGTAAAAGCTATGCTAAACAACAATCCTGGACTACACCTAGTAAAGCAATTATGGGTGGCGCATCTTTCGTACGTAATCATTATTTTGAAAATAATCAACTTAATTTATATCAAATGCGTTGGAATCCACAGAATCCTGGGCAACACCAATATGCGAGTGATATTAAGTGGGTAGACAATATTGCTGATATGATGAAAAAATATTATGACAACTTTGGTATTAAAAAAGAAAATATACGAAAAAAATACTATAGATAGCAATGAGGTTAGCACATGGTCATCAATGTCGCTAACCTTATTTAGATATGTAAAATTTACCATTAAAAGTGTGACGACAAACTTTTAAACAACTAAACATATGATAAAATATTAACGAATGATAAATTTGAGGTGTAAAAACAATGAAAGTTGCAATTGTAGGCGCAGGAATTGGTGGTTTGACTGTCGCTGCATTATTAGAAGAGCAAGGTCATGAAGTGAAAATTTTCGAGAAGAATAATTCAATTAGTGAAGTAAGTGCAGGGATAGGAATAGGGGATAATGTACTAAAAAAATTGGGTAATCATGATCTTCAAAAGGGCATTAAAAACGCTGGTCAAAATCTAACAGCTATGAATGTATATGATGAACGTGGGCGCGAATTAGTGTCCGCTAAATTAAAAAATAATACTTTAAATGTAACGTTAGCGCGTCAAACTTTAATAGATATTATTCAATCATATGTTAAGTCTTCTTCAATATATACTAATCATTTAGTGACTGGTTTAGAACAAACAAATTCTA
Organism: Staphylococcus sp. HMSC06C11; assembly: GCF_001808345.1. Classification (NCBI taxonomy): domain Bacteria; kingdom Bacillati; phylum Bacillota; class Bacilli; order Caryophanales; family Staphylococcaceae; genus Staphylococcus; species Staphylococcus sp. HMSC06C11. The sequence continues at coordinate 106,270 of NZ_KV793030.1, read as the reverse complement.
AAGTAACAGTTCACTTTTCAGCACAAGAAAGTGAAGCATTTGATTTGTGTATCGGAGCAGATGGCATTCACTCAAATGTAAGGGAAGCTGTTGGTGCCTCTACCAAGTTGATTTATCAGGGCTATACTTGCTTTAGAGGAATCGTTGATGATGTCAATCTTAAAGATGAACATGTAGCTAATGAATATTGGGGTGCAAAGGGAAGAGTTGGTGTTGTTCCATTATTAAATAACCAAGCTTATTGGTTCATTACGGTTCCAGCTAAAGAAAGGGATCCTAAATATCAAACATTTGGTAAACCGCATTTACAAGCATATTTTAATCATTTTCCAAATGAAGTACGACAAATACTTGATAAGCAAAGTGAGACGGGCATATTATTAAATGACATTTATGATATGAAACCTTTAAGAACCTTTGTATATGGAAGAACAATTTTATTAGGAGATGCTGCCCATGCTACTACGCCAAATATGGGGCAAGGTGCTGGACAAGCGATGGAAGATGCAATCGTTTTAGTCAATTGCTTGGAAGCTTATGATTTCGACAAAGCACTTGAACGATATGATAAATTACGTGTTAAGCACACTGCCAAGGTAATTAAGCGATCAAGAAAAATTGGAAAGGTTGCACAGAAACGTAATAAATTAATTGTGAACGTACGCAATTCAATTATGAAAATGATGCCTAACGCATATGCATCATCACAAGCAACATTTTTATATAAATCAAAAGAAAAATAATTAAAGGTGAGCGGACGACATTAAATGTTCCGCTCACTTTTTGTACGTTCAGAGTGATATATTATTTTCGATTTACGACGAATTGTGGTTCTTCACCATTTAATTTTTTAATTGCATCATTAGCAACGATTTTAGCCATCATATCTCTAGCTTCATATGTCGCATTACCGATATGTGGTGTAAGAACAATATTTTTAAACGATTTGAGCTCATCTGTTATCTCAGGTTCGAACTCATATACATCTAGGGCAGCGCCTTCGATTTCTTTATTTTCAAGCGCTTGTACAAGTGCTTGTTCATTGACGATAGGTCCTCGACCAGCGTTAACTAGATATGCTGTGGATTTCATCTGTTTAAATTGTTCACTATCAATTAAATGATGAAGGTCAGGATTATAAGCCGCATTAATAGTAATGAAGTCTGCATTCTCTAATAAAGTATCTAAATCTACATATTTAGCACCGATTTCTCTTTCTTTTTCTTCTTTACGGTGTGGGCCTGTATATAATACATCCATATCAAATGCACGTGCACGTTTGGCAACAGCACCACCAATTTCTCCTAAACCAATAATTCCAATTGTCTTGCCTGAAACTTCTCTTCCACGGAAAAATAGAGGCGCCCAGCCGTCAAAGCCTTTAGTTCTTGATAATTCATCACCTTCAACAATTCGACGGGCAACGCTAAGTATCAAGCCAATTGTTAAATCAGCAGTGGCATTTGTGGATGCTTTAGGTGTGTTAGTCACATCGATATCTTTTTCCCTTGCATAATCGACATCAACATTATTGAAACCAGCGCCATAGTTAGTAATAATTTTAAGATTTTTACCGCTATCTATTACGTCTTTATCCACATTAGTAGAGAGTAAACTTACTAAAGCAGTGGCATCTTTAACGCCTTCTTTTAAAGTTTCTTTATCAATAATTCCCTCGCCATCGTACATCTCAACTTCAAAATGTTCTTTCAATAAGTTTAATCCTACTTCAGGAATTGCGCCTGCGATATATACTTTTTCCATAATTATCACTCCTTCTTTATTAATAGTATAGTAAAAGAAGAAAGCGCAAACAATAGAAAGCGTTCAACCACATTAAGATTAAAATAGCTTGGCTAATGGCAGTATATAAGATTCTTATGAACTATTTCACTATATAAATTAGCCAATCAAACGTAATCCGACTACAGCTACAAGTATCATTAAAATGCAAATAATTCGACTAAAGTGTTTCGATTCTTTATAAAATAACATGCCGATTATGGTACCGCCTGCGGTTCCTATACCTGTCCAAATAGCATAAGCTGTGCCCATAGGTATTTCATGCATGGCAAGTTTTAAAGTGCTAAAGCTTAAAATAAAGGCAAGGCCAAGTAATATGATGAATAATTTATTTTGTGTACGTGATAATTCATTCAGTAGTACCACACCGAGTATTTCTAAGCTTCCGGCTATTAAAAGAAAAATCCACGCCATCGTTATTGACCTCCTTCTTCATTTTCATTAGTAGTGAGTTTTAAGCCTATAATACCTGCAATAAGAATTATGATTAATATAAGCTTGGTAGGTGTAAAGGGTTGATTGAAGAAAATCATATCTACAAGTACCGTACCTACAGCACCTATACCTACAAAAAAAGCATAGACGGTACCTACTGGTAAATGCTTAGATGCATCAATGACAAGATAGAAACTGAGGGCAATAAAAAAGAGGGTAACAACCCAACTTAATAAAGAATGCGCATTATCTAAACCTGTAACCCAGATGATTTCTACAAATCCAGCTATAATTACCTTCAGCCATTGCATTATCAATTGCCTCCAATTTAAAGTGATATCACTATTTTCTCAAATAAGTGATAGTGTAGCAATATTTAAAAATTGACGTAGTAGTTAAGTATTAATTTAGTATATTGAATTAAAAACCCGTCAAGTTACTTAGATATAAATCGCAACTTTGACGGGAGTTAGAGCTATAAGATAGTTGAAAATATAGTGTTTAGTCGAGATGAATGTAATTGTAAGAACTTGCTTCACTTGATGAGATTGTACGTGTATCTACAACATATGGTCCACCATTATAATTCATTTCTGATACAGTAACTGAACCATCACTACCAACACTCTCTACATAAGCAACATGTCCATATGCACCTGCAGATGATTGAAGAATTGAGCCTTTTTCTGGAGTATGATTAACAGTATAACCAGCTGATTGAGCTGATGTTGCCCAGTTATTTGCGTTACCCCAAGTTGAACCTATCTTACCTCCAACTTTATCATAAACATACCAAGTACATTGACCAGCTGTATATAAGTTTCCTGAAGAAGACGTTGTCTTAGTTGAAGTAGTAGATGAGCTGCTTGAATTAGAGTTTGATGAGGAGTTTAAGTCAGCTGATGTTGTAATTGTATTTTTAAAAGTGTGTGTGCGTATATTTTGATTTAAGCTATGCTGGTCCTTGTAGTAGTTAAATGGACGTTGTGGGTGATTGTTAAAATGCTTCAATTGAGTATCATGTTCTTGAAAACCATTGTTCATGGGATTGTGAGAATGTTGATTCCACTGTTGATTACCATGACTATTTTCTGCAGCATGTGCGTTTGTCGTAGTTCCAAATAAAGATGCACCAATACCTGCTGTTAATGTCGTAATTGTAACTAATTTTTTCATAATTAAAAGTCCTCCCAAAAATAAAACAATAATATGATATATCTTAAAGGTGTAGCGACCAATGAGTAAGAATATATCATTTTATGTTATTTATTCGTCATCTTTGACGACACAACAACTCTAACAAAATATTTTATGTTTGTGATTGATGTTACGCTTTCGTAAACCAATTAAAAAAACCTTGACCATCGTTGTAATAAACGTTAGTCAAGGTTACAGTGTGTTACAAAACTTCAATGAAGCACTGTTCTTAAAATTAAATAGGTTTTGTTGTTTAAAAACTTAAGCTTTTGTTACAGGTTATTGTAATAAAATAAGACCTAACTTTTATTTTATGATAGGGATGCTGAATGGTATTTTATAGGTTTTGCCTGAAAAATACTTAACGCATCCAATAATAGTACATACTATACTAATAATTGATAAAACAAGTAAGGCAAGAGTGAGAATTAACATACAAATTAATGCAAAAATTTGAATACCTGTATTATTATCACTCAAGGTTGATATGAAAAGAAAGCCATAGACTAAAATCACTGCAACTACAGAATATATAAAATAAGAAATGTAGTAATTTAGATATGTCTTTCCAGCTGTATCTATAAGTTTAGAATCTTTTCGTTTTACTAACCATATGACAAGTGGACCAATAAAACTTGTAAATAAACCTAATAGATAAATTAACATTGACATTAATCGCTCGTCTTGCTCTTCATCTTTTGCGATTTGATTGTTTTCTTGTGAAGTATACTGATTGCTTCTATTATATTGTTGGTAATCACTATTTTGATTAGATTGGTTTCGTTCACTATTTAAGTTTTGAGATGACATTTGACCTTCTGAAGTTGTTTCTGAATGATCAAAACGATGATTTTCACTATTATTCATAATGAATAGCCTCCGAATTTATTATTTATATACATAATACACATATTACTATATCAAAATAGAATATATTATTAAATGATAAATTTAAATTTTCAACTTTAAATATTGAATAAGTTTAAAAAATGGTTTATTCGGTTATATAGTATTGTTATTATACAGAAGAAGTCATGTTTTTGAGTAAGTGAATGGCTTTGACTCATACTTATTAAACACGTTATTTATAGTTATCGCGGGGCGGGCCGCAGAATTCTTCCTATACGATTGATGAATTCAGACCCACTCCTTTTTTATTGGATTATTTAAATTAACAAACATGAACGCAACTATTTTAATGAAGAAAGAAGGAAAATTATGAAAATAGCTATTGTAGGTTCAGGTAATGGTGCAGTAACTGCGGCTGTCGATATGGTAGACAAAGGTCATGACGTAAGATTGTATTGTCGTAACGAGTCAATTGAAAAATTTAATGCTGCTTTCGAAAAAGGCGGTTTTGATTTTAATAATGAAGGACAAGAAAAATTTATACCTTTCACAAATATTAGTGATGATATTGAATATGTTCTAGAAGATGCAGATATAGTTCAAGTCATTATTCCATCATCCTTTATTGAATATTATGCTAAAGTCATGTCTCATTTTGTGACAGATAAACATCTTATCTTTTTCAACATAGCTGCTTCTATGGGATCTATTCGTTTTATGAACGTTTTAGAGGATCGTCACATTGATGTACACCCTAATTTTGCTGAAGCCAACACGCTTACTTATGGTACACGTGTTGATTTTGAAAATGCGCGAGTAGATTTATCACTTAATGTACGTAGAGTATTTTTCTCAACATTTGATAGAAGTGAATTAAATGATAGTTACGAAAAAGTATCACAAATTTATGAATATCTAGTTAAAGAGGAAAGTCTGTTAAAGACAAATCTAGAGAATGGTAACCCAGAAGTACACCCGGGTCCTACTTTACTAAACGTAGGTCGAATAGATTATGCTGAGAATTTCTCATTATATAAAGAAGGGATAACTAAACATACAGTTCGATTATTACATGCGATTGAACTTGAACGATTGAATTTAGGGAGAAAATTAGGGTTTGAGTTATCTACAGCAAAAGAATCTCGTATTCAAAGAGGTTATTTAGAACGACAAGATGAAGATGAACCTTTAAATCGTCTATTTAATACGAGTCCAGTATTTTCTAAAATACCGGGACCTAACCATGTAGAAAATAGATATTTAACTGAAGATATCGCTTATGGATTAGTCTTATGGTCTAGTTTAGGGAGAGTTATAGATGTACCAACACCTAATATTGATGCGGTTATAGTTATCGCATCAACAATTCTCGAACGAGACTTCTTTGAAGAAGGGTTGACAATAGAAGAATTAGGTTTAGAAAAATTAGATTTAGAATAAAAATTTAATCACAAGTTTACGAAAAGAGGTTTTGCATCAAAAACTGCTGAAGGGAGCATTTAATATGACGCATAAGTATAGGAAACCCACATTTTTGGAGTCCTTATCTACGATTATATTTATGGTAATAGTGGTAGTAATAGGATTTATCTTCTTTAATATACCTATTCAGATATTATTATTAATATCATCAGCTTATGCTGCATTTATTGCATATCGAGTTGGGTTAAGATGGGAAGATTTAGAAGAAGGTATAACTAAGAGGCTTACTACAGCTATGCCTGCTATTTTTATCATTTTAGCCGTAGGGATTATAGTTGGCAGTTGGATGTTTTCTGGAACAGTGCCAGCATTGATTTATTATGGCTTAAAGTTCTTAAATCCGAGTTATTTTTTAGTTTCTGCATTTATCATTAGTGCAATTACTTCGGTCGCTACAGGTACAGCTTGGGGGTCAGCATCTACAGCAGGTATAGCATTGATTTCAATTTCAAATCAGTTAGGCGTAGCGCCTGGTATGGCTGCAGGTGCAATTATTGCAGGCGCAGTGTTTGGCGATAAAATGTCGCCTTTATCAGATACAACTAATTTAGCCGCATTAGTTACTAAAGTGAATATCTTTGCTCATATCAAATCAATGATGTGGACAACAATTCCTGCATCCATCATTGGCATGATTGTGTGGTTCTTTGCGGGATTGCATTCAAAAGGTCATACGAATCCTAAACAAATACAGACATTACTCCATGAGTTAGATAAAGTTTATAACATTAATTTAATTGTATGGATTCCTTTAGTTGTAATTGCGGTTTGTTTATTCCTAAGAGTCTCTACAGTACCATCCATGCTCATTTCTAGTTTAAGTGCTTTAATTGTTGGAACATTTAATAATCATTTCAATATAGTTGATGGTTTGAAAGCAATGTTTGAAGGTTTTAATCATAGTATGGTAAATCAATCACACTTATCTAAGAATGTGACCACTTTAATAGAACAAGGTGGTATGATGAGCATGACAGAAATTATTGTTACTATTTTTTGTGGCTATGCCTTTGCAGGTATTGTAGAAAAAGCAGGATGCTTAGATGTCATGTTAAATACTGTATCTAAAGGTGTAAAATCAGTTGGAACTCTTATACTTATTACAGTGGTTTGTAGTTTGATGCTTGTTTTTGCAGCAGGTGTTGCTTCTATTGTAATTATCATGGTTGGTGTGTTAATGAAAGAAATGTTTGAAAAGATGAATTTATCAAGATCGGTATTATCTCGAACACTTGAAGATTCAAGCACTATGATTTTACCACTTATTCCATGGGGAACTTCAGGTATATATTATTCACACCAATTAAATGTGTCAGTAGGAGATTTCTTTATTTGGACAGTACCTTGTTACTTGTGTGCACTAATAGCAATTACTTACGGTTTTACAGGTATAGGTATAAAGAAATTAAATAAAAGTTAAGTTTAATATTTTTACAGAGTGGAATATACTAAATATGTTGAAACAATATACATAGATATAACTTGTAGCGATTATATCTAGTGTTGGTTTTAGCATATTAATATCCTTCTATATAGTGATTGTATTTATTTTGTAGCGGAATAAATACTTGACTGTATGTAACGAATTCTTTTATACATCTTAATTATCAATTTTAAAATGATATAGAAAGACTAAACAAGAACATTTGAATTTGTTTTAGAAAAAACTATTTTTAGCCTATTACTTTCTAAGTAATAGGCCTTTTTTATGTTTAATTATTTTTAAATTGATAGGGCATTCAATGAATAAAAAAAGCATTCATACCTAAAATGGAATGAATGCTTGACGTTAATAAATATAATTGCATTATTAGTGAATATAATTATAAGAAGCAGCTTGACTAGCTGAGATAGTACGTGATGTTACAACACCTACACCGTGGCCATAGTTCATTTCTGAAACAGTAATTGAACCATTGCTGTTGACACTCTCAACATAGGCAACGTGACCAAATGCACCTTGTGAAGTTTGTAAAATCGCACCTTGTGAAGGTGAGTTATTTACTGTATATCCTGCTGAAGCGGCAGCGTTTGCCCAGTTATTAGCGTTACCCCAAGTAGAGCCGATTTTTCCACCAACTTTATCATATACATAGTATGTACATTGACCTGAAGTATATAAGTTACCACCTGCTGAAGATGCGTTTGATAATGACACACCATTTGAAGATGGAGCAGAAGTTGTTGTTACATGTACGTTACGACTTGTTGAAGAATAGTTAGCACCTAAGCCACCAGTTTGGTTATTAGAATTACTATAATTACTGCTATTGTAATTATTATTTGAGTAGTTACTGTAACTATAATTGTTATGAGAATTTAAACGATCTGGGCTCCAGTTACCTTTCCAAGTATAGTGGTAATCTCCTTGTTGATCGATAGTGTATGAGTAACTATATGAAGTTGGATCATTTGGATTATAACCACCATTATTTTGTTCTGCTGCGTGAGCATCGTTGTGTGCAAAAGCGAAAGTAGCGATTCCCGCAGTTGCGATTGTAGCTGTAGCGATTTTTTTCATTGTTAAATATCCTCCTGAGAATTAAATTATCTTTTTTATTTAATAGTCATGTGACCAATGAGTTACTAATTTCTTTCGTTCTTTTTTAACGACAAGCAATACTTTATCAGAAAAAAGTATGCTTGTGTGGCTTGTTAACGTTTTGTAATTTTTTGCTAATATTGTTACACGGTTTGTTATAATCCAACATTTTAGTCGAATCTGTTGGAAAACGATTATGACGGCATTTTATTTTTGTTTGAATTAAAAAATATATTTTGTTGTTACAACACTGTAAATTTACAGAAAATTCTTTAAAGCAAATGTATTTAAATATTTATTGAATTATATATTGAATAAACTAGATGATGTTTGCCTGTTCAATAAATCGTTTGTGTGGATATTGAAAGATTTATTAAGGATATTAATCGAAAAATATTAGGTAAAGCTATTTAAATTAAAAAGAAAATTGATATAATATTAATCTAATTTGCTACAGCTAAAAATTTAAAGATTGTATAATTAAGAATGAAATATAGATGTTGTCTAGTTAAATTTAGTTTTTAACAATCGGGGAGAATTTTAATAAACAAAAACACAATACTACATCGTGAGGCAGACATATGAGAGAGAATTATTCGATACGTGTTTTTAATCAATTAGCTATTAAAACAACTAAAGCATTAAATGTAAGAGTATTCTATTGTTTACAAGGTAAGAGTGAGTTAACTATTAATTTGAACAAGTATGAATTAATTAAAGATGAAATTGCATTCGTACTTTTAAATGATACATACTCATTTAAAAGTGAAAATGATTCAATTTGCTGTGTTATTGATATACCTTATGATTCATATCTTAGAATTGCGAATAACTCAATGTTATCTAATGGTCTAAAAATAAATAAAAATGAGCAAGAAAGAGTTAAATTTTGGATAATAAAGTTATTGGAATTACATACTCTAAAAAAAGCTTACAAAACAGAGGCCAATAAATTAATTCTGTATTTAATTGTTGAACTAAGTCATTTTGAGAATACTGACCACCCATTTAATCAAAAAATGTACATTTCAGAAGAAGTTCATGAATATTTAGTTAATCACCATGAAAATAAAATAAATAAGCAAGACTTAGCTAATGCAGTTCAGTTATCTAATCAAACACTTACAAGTATGTTTAAAGAAACGCCCTTTCAAACATTTAACCAATACCTTAACCATCTACGTTTAAAGTTTTGTCTAAATGATATTTTAACTACACGTCGACCTATAGAAGAGATAGCAATTGATCATGGCTTCCACCATTATTCTCGATTTATACAATTATTTAAAGATACTTATGGTAACACACCTAAATTAATTAGAAGAGATTATATAGCAACGTCTATCTTCCAAAATAAATCTGAAGAAATTGATTTAAATCGACATATTCTAAAGTCTCTAAGTGAATTCAGAGAAGAAACTTCACTTGAAATAGAAGAGCGTACAATTAGAGTGGCAGAAAGTAACAATATATATCAATCACCGGACTTTTATATTGAACATATTAACAATAATTATTTTGACCAATGTTCATTTCTAAACATGAAAAGAGCACTAAATATCAATAAAGGAAATGTACATTATATAGTAGATTTAAATTATAAAGATATATTTAAAGATAGAGAGTCGTTTATAAAAGAGTTGTTACAACTTCTTCAATTTATATCTGATTTAAATATGCATCCTATATTTAAAGTATCAACTTCAAGGCCAGATGTATTTAACTCATCAGAGAAAATGTCATTTCATCAAGCATTGGAAGTATTATTTATATTTTTGCGTCAATTTAATCATTTTCAATTAGGGTTTTTAATAGAAGAAGTTAAGTGTAGTTTAATCCACCAGTTACAACAATCTATTAATAAGTATTTTGATGATTATCAATTGATTTATCGAGTAAAACCTGGCCAATATGAAGAGTTAGGTTTAGCGCGAATAGTAAATGATGTGGATAAAATAATGATACCGATTAACTTATTAGAGGACCTCGATATTCATCAGTCTAAAATAATTATTGAAGTAGACCAATTAATAAAAAATAAGGAAAAACTACTAAATATACAAACAATTGATTATATAAGATTATTAATGAATCAATATGATAAAGTGAGTGGTTTATCGTTACCTTATTTAGAAAAATATGTGGTAGTTAATATAGCTCAACAAGAGCCGAATGCATTCCAGTTAGTATCTTATGTAATCAGTATGTTAAACCAACTGAGAGGCGAAATAGTTTATAGAAATAACCAGATGGTAATGACTCGATATAAACACGAGTATCAAGTAATTACATATTTTTTAAATATCAAATCAAAGATGAATGTGAATCAATATCGATTAATTTTTTCAGATATTAAACAACTCAACCATGCAGAGGTAGAGTATTTCGATATTCAAAGGTATGCGATAAGTGAGAACAATAGTCTGGACAATCTAATGCTTTATCATCAACACCATTGGTTAGCAAAATTAAATTTCAAAGAAATTTCAACATCTTCGATAGAAATTCCTAAAGATAGTATTGCCCATATTAAATTTCTTATTTCATTGTAGAGCGTGGTTGGTTGCTAAGAGAGGATTGTCATCATATGCATCAACAGAAGATTAAAAGTTTTCTAGCTCACTTTGTATTAGATCACATTTCGATAGAATATTTGAGAGTTTCCTATAATTTAACGGTGGAACAATTAAAATTATTACAATTCATATACCATTTTACTGAGAAACATAAAGAAGGATTAAGTTTGAATGCTATTATCTTTTATAGAAATTATTCAAAAAACCATCTTCTTAAATTAATAAATCAACTATATGATTTTAATTGGCTCACTAAAAAACGTGATCCGCTTGATCAACGACGATTAATCATTTGTCTATCAGCAGTGCAACATGAAAAAATAGCCCTTATGTTTGAGGATTTTAAATCATTTTTAGAATTAAAATCTAAATCCATCGCTTACATTAATCAACATACTGCACTTCCTTATTATTTAAATTGTCATGACCAATTTGAAAGCATTGAAAAAGTGCCATCTCAAGACCAGCTATCTTTAGAAGAGTTATATATATTAGGGCTACTGATTATTAATAATGAACCATCCACTTATAAAAATATTAAAGCTCATTTATTAAAAGGGGTTGTTACAGTCAGCCCTATCATCAAAAAATTGTATGCCAAAGGATATATTAATAAAAGTAGAAGTACTGAAGATGAGAGAAATATTGTTTTAAGTGTTAATGAAGAAAAAGTGGACTACATTAAATCAACCATTAGTGAATGTTACAATAGCTTGGAAACGGGAATAGAACGACTATAAAACAAAATTGATTTGATAAAGTAAGGAGAATAGATAATGATTTTAGATAATGTAAATCCTGACGATTTGTTCCCAACAGAAAAGAAAGGACCTTCTGTTTTAGGTATCATTGAATACAATGTACAGGGGCAAAGTGAATTTGAAGGGGCATTCATTGCTACTAATGAACGTTTGATTATGAATGTAGATATGAATGGTCAATTCTATTATAGAAATATTAGATATGATGAAGTAAATCAAGTGGAATTTGATGGCAAAGATATTATGTTTGAATTTAATATCGGTAAAGTGCCTATGAAACAAATTAAAACTGAAGATGTTCAAGCATTTGTAGATTATGTTAAACAGAAAATTCAATAACTAGTATATGCTCAGTTATTCATTAATACTCCAAAATATTGGTATGCTTATGAACAGTAAAGAATAGTATACAATAAAAACCACTCTTGTCGACTATGCGATAAAGCTAATTAAACTGATAGGAATTATATAAAATTTTAAAATTACTATGATGCAATTAGTGTTATATAAATTGGATTATAATTTTTAATTACATCAAATTCACTTATATAAATGTATAGGTTAAGAAATAAATCTATAAATGCATTTTGTAGTAATAAAAATATTGAATTTTTATACCTATTTGTTTAAAATGTATTTTGTAACATGGGCGGAGAAATTTTCGGTTAGATAAAATACATGTGAACCTTGCTACAACAAGATGTGCATCAGAGGAGTGGTTTTAATATGGGAAAAATCCAAGATATCAATGATTTGGTCAATGCTACATTTCAAGTAAAAAAGTTTTTCAGAGATACTAAAAAGCAATATAATTTAAATTATGAAGAAATTTATATTCTTAATCACATTTTAAAAAGTGAATCTAACGAAATCTCTTCTAAAGAAATTGCTACATGTTCAGAATTTAAACCTTATTATTTAACTAAAGCATTACAAAAATTAAAAGACTTGAATTTATTATCAAAAAAACGAAGCGTGCATGATGAAAGAACAGTTATTGTATTTGTAACAGCGGAGCAACGAGAGAAAATTAAAAAATTAATTGTTGAATTAGAACAATATATTTAAAAAATACTAGAGAACTGAAGTTTCATGTGTGTTTTAAGGATGAAGATTTCTAAAAAAAGACTAGGTCTACTATCGGAGTAGTATGCCTAGTCTTTTAATGTGAATAATAGTTAATATTTTCTTAAAAATTCTATTTCGCGCTGATAAAGTACTTGAGCGATATATGATTGAACTTTCGTTAATATTTTTTCGATAGTTTGTGTACGATTCGCTAAAATACGTATTGCAAGTCCGTGTGTGGGTAACTGTGTAATGCCTAATCTACAATTCAATTTATTTTCATAATGCGATACTTGTTTATAAATATCATCAATAAGATTCTGATTTACTTCTGGATGAATAAAATAAGCTGAGCCTAAATGTGTATAGTCTTCCATATAGCCTATTGAACTAAGTTGATTTTTCTCAGGGTTTAATAGCATATTATCATATGTGACTAACTCGTCTTCTACGTAAATTTCATTAATTAAGTGCATATATTTATAAGTGAAATCATGATCGTCTGAAGAATAGCCAGGCGTTAGAATATCTGTGTAAAACATAGAACTTTCAGCTTCTAAACGAAACGTATTATGTTGATAGAATTTTGCATTTTCATAAGCGATAATTGGATCGGCAACAAATTCCATATAAGAGTGATTCGCCAAATTAAAAGATTGATATTGTTCTACGCGATCATTTAGTGTCTTGTATATTTTTGTGGCGCCTTGGGATGTCAAGGTAACTTGGGCGTTTTCTTCAAGATTTATGTTTAGACGATACCGATCTCCATCTAAATAGCCACCACCGACGTTAACAATATAAAATGTTGGAATTGTAGATTGATTAAGATACACAGGACGAAGGACTTTCAGTGCTTTCTCAAAAAAGATATTTCGTGCAACGGAACGATGCCCGTTATTAAAGACTGTTAAGTCGAGTTCTCCTGTCCATTTAGATTGTGCCATTAAGCTAATCCTTTAAGTAGTGTATCTCGCTCAATCCATTCAATCACTTCATCTAGACCTTCATCCGTTTTCAAATTAGTGAAAGCGAAAGGGCGATTGCGACGAAAGACTTTCGTATCTTCTGCCATTTGTTCTAACGAAGCACCAACATAAGGAGCTAAATCTGTTTTATTTATAATGAAGAAATCAGATTTAATCATTCCTTGTCCGCCTTTGCGAGGAATTTTCTCACCTTGAGCCACATCAATAATATAAATTGAAAAGTCTACAAGTTCAGGACTAAAAGTAGCTGCTAAATTATCGCCACCAGATTCAATGAAAATGAGTTCAATGTCATCATTGCGTTCTAATAATTCATCAATAGCAGCAAAGTTCATAGAAGCATCTTCACGGATTGCAGTATGCGGGCAACCACCTGTTTCTACACCGATAATTCTATCTTCAGGTAGCACACCGCTATTGACTAATATTTTTTCATCTTCTTTAGTGTAAATATCGTTAGTTATGACACCGATACTCATTTCTTGAGATAGACGTTTAACAACTTTTTCTATTAATTGAGTCTTACCTGCACCTACAGGTCCTCCAATTCCAATTCTAATTGGTTCAGCCATAAAATATGCCTCCTATGATATAAATATTCTCACATTCACGTTTTCATGTTCCATTTGGTTTAGTTCTAATCCTGGAGCAGTCATACCAAAATCAGATTCTGCTAGCTCTAATATGTGTTGACGTGTTTTTTCAATATATGGAATCATGTTCGTTACGACTTTTTGTCCGGCAGTTTGACCAAGAGGGATAGCTCTAACAGCGTTCTGAGTTAAACTAGATACGTTTTGGTATAAATAATAATCTATGATTGTGTCAATGTTCATTCCTAAATGATGACCTAAAATAGTAAAGCATATCGCAGGATGTAGCTTTGCTTTTTTGAGATTCATTTGTTCATGATACCACTGGATCCACGGTGCATCATAAAGTTCCATTGCCAATTTAACCATTCTCGTGCCCATTTGTTTCGTACCAACTCGAGTTTCTTTAGGCACACTTTGAACAAATATTTTTTTATCGATGTCCAAAATTTTTGTCTGATTATTATTTTCTAAAGCATCGTATATAATTCGCATTGCCAAACCATCTGAATAGGTCAACTGTTCATTTAAAAAGAGTGTAAGCCACTGTGTAAATGATTCAGCATCATGTACCGTCTGTCGTTGAATATAAGTTTCAAGACCAAATGAGTGACTAAATGCACCAGTCGGAAATTGAGAATCACAGAACTGAAAAAGTCTTAGATGTTGATGATCAATCATGAGAATGTCCTATATGTCTAAATGCTTGATTTACCTTTCTATCTTCATGATTAAAAGGAATACCTAATTGCTTAAGTAAATCTTCAACTAAATAGTCATATTGAACTAACATTTCAGTATCTGTAAATTGTGCTGGAAGGTGACGATTTCCGAGTTGATGTGCAATATCTCCCATCTCTTTAAGGTTTCTAGGTTTAATTACTAATAAATCTTCAGAGTTTACGTCGACCACAATCATATTTGTTTCATCTTGGTATAAGATATCGCCGTATTGTAAATCAATCGGTTGTTTTAATCTGATACCTATTTCATTACCGTGATCAGTTTTGACACGTTGAATTCTTTTTACTAAATCAGAGTTCTCTAAGTAAACTTTTTCAATGTGTTTTTGTTTCTCTTCAGGAGATAAATTCGCAATGTTGCCTTGAATTTCTTCGATAATCATTTGTATGCCTCCTAGAATAAGAAGTATCTTTGAGTTAATGGTAATTCAGTAGCAGCTTCACTAGTGATTTTTTCACCATCTACAAATACTTCATAGGTTTGTGGATCTACATCTAATTTAGGTGTAGCATTATTATTTTTCATATCTGCTTTAGATAACTGACGTATATTTTTAACAGGACGAACCACGCGTTGTAAATTTAATTGACGGGATATACCATTTTCGTAAGCAGTGTTTGATACAAAAGTCATTGCTGTATGAGTAATGTTACCACCGTATTGACCATACATTTTACGATATTTTTGTGGTTCTGAAGTTGGTATAGAACCATTGGCATCACCGTTCACAGCTGAATTAATAAGCCCCCCCTTAACGATGAGTTCAGGTTTGACACCAAAGAATGCTGGGTCCCACACGACAAGGTCGGCAAATTTACCCGGTTCAATTGAACCAACGTAATCTGAAATACCATGAGTGATAGCAGGGTTAATTGTATATTTAGCAATATATCTTTTAATACGATTATTGTCATTATATTCAGAGTCACCTTCTAGTAATCCGCGTTGCTCTTTCATGCGGTGGGCAACTTGCCAAGTACGAATAATCACTTCACCCACACGTCCCATTGCTTGTGAGTCAGAACTAATCATACTGAATACGCCCATATCTTGAAGTACGTCTTCGGCCGCAATCGTTTCTTTACGAATTCTTGAATCTGCGAAAGCAATATCTTCAGGTATAGAAGCATTTAAATGATGGGTAATCATTACCATATCTAAGTGTTCATCTACAGTATTATGTGTATAAGGTAGGGTCGGATTCGTAGAGGACGGTAAAATATTTGGATAAGCAGCGGATTTAATTAAGTCTGGAGCATGTCCGCCACCAGCACCTTCAGTATGGTACATGTGTAACACTCTATTTTTAACAGCTGCCATCGTATCTTCCATAAAGCCAGCTTCGTTTAACGTATCCGCATGAAGTGCGATTTGGATATCAAATTCGTCTGCGACATCTAATGCATGACTTAATGCTGAAGGCGTAGCACCCCAGTCTTCGTGTACTTTTAGACCGATTACACCAGCATGAATTTGTTCAATCAGCGCTGTATGATTTACGGCCTGACCTTTACCAGTAAATCCTACATTAATAGGGAGTTCTTCTGCGGCTTCTAACATACGATGTATATGCCATGGGCCTGGAGTCACAGTAGTTGCTTTAGTACCTTCAGATGCACCAGTACCACCACCAATATGTGTAGTAATACCGCTCTCAAGGGCTACTTCAGCTTGTTCCGGATTGATAAAGTGTACGTGTGTATCTATACCTCCGGCTGTAACGATTTTACCTTCTGCAGCGATAATGTCAGTGTTTGAACCAATAATAATATCTACATTATCCATAATATCAGGATTGCCTGCTTTACCAATTTTGAAAATGTAGCCATTTTTAACGCCAATATCTGCTTTGACAACTTTGTCATAATCGATAATTAGGGCATTCGTTAATACAAGATCTGCTACGTTTCTATCATCTCGGGTTACATTCGGATTTTGCGCCATGCCATCGCGAATTGATTTACCACCACCGAAAGTAGCTTCATCACCGAAATTAGCATAGTCTTTTTCAACTTGTGCGAAAAGGTTTGTGTCTCCTAATCTCACTGAATCACCAACGGTAGGACCGTATAAGCTTGTATACTGAGATTGTGTCATTTTAAAACTCATTATTGCTTACCACCTTTTTTATTCGCATTTTGTTCGCCTTCATCACCGAAAATGCCAGCATTTTCATCATTTTTACCAGTTGGACGATAGACGCGTTCTTCGTCTATATCACCATTGACCAAACCGCGGAAACCAAAGATTTTACGATGACCAGCATATTCAACAAGTTGAACTTCCTTTTCGTCACCAGGTTCAAATCTAACAGCAGCTCCAGCAGGGATATCTAAATGCTTTCCATATGCTTTTTCGCGATCAAATGCTAGAGCTTTATTAGCTTCAAAGAAATGAAAATGAGAACCAACTTGGATAGGTCTGTCACCTGTATTCTTTACTTCAATAACAGTTTCAGGATGATGTTTATTGATTTCTATTTCTGTACTTTTAACTTTTATTTCACCAGGAATCATTATATAGTCCTCCTTAAACTATCGGATGATGGACAGTAATTAATTTAGTTCCATCTGGAAATGTTGCTTCGATTTCAATTTCTTTTATCATACTTGCAACACCGTCCATGACATCATCTTCATTTAAAATCGTTTTGCCATAGCTCATTAGTTCAGCAACAGTTTTACCATCTCTTGCTCCTTCAAGTAGTTCATCACTAATCAAAGCAAGTGCTTCAGGATGATTGAGTTTAAGGCCTCGTGCTTTACGGCGACGAGCAACTTCTGCAGCCACAACTATCATTAACTTATCTTGCTCTCGTTGTGTGAAATGCAAAAATAATCCCTTCTTTCAAAAAAATTTGCCTTGCAAAATTAATCTTAGAACGATTTAATTGAATAAACAAGTAATGCGGTAAGATAATTTTGTTATTTTAATAAAGATGTTTTACAATTAGTGTACAAATAACATCGAATATAATTTTTATCTAATATTTAAAAATATTCTATTAGAAAAAGGATTATTAATATTTAAGATATTTTATTTTAGCACTAGAATATACTTAAAATTTTTAAGAATTAAGGTGAAAGAATTGAAAACAATTGAAGTAATATTGAAAAATATCGCTCAGGTATTATTGATTAATAGTAAATGGACTGGTTTATTAGTATTGATTGGTTTATTTGTTGCGAATTGGAAAGTGGGTTTAAGTGCACTTCTTGCTAGTAGTATTGCTTACTTACTTGCACCGTATATGAACTACTCACAAGAAGAAATTGACAATGGGTTAGCAGGATTTAGTCCGGTACTAACTGCTATAGCATTAATATTATTCATAGACAATAATTGGAGTGGCGTATTAATGACGTTAATTGCAACAATATTAACACTACCTATGAGTTCAGCAATTAGAGAATTTTTGAAACCATATGGTGTATCTATGCTAACTTCACCTTTTGTCATTATGACTTGGATTACTGTATTAATACCTGGACAAGTTAAACATTTAACTACTGAACTAGATATCATTCCTGGTCATATTAAAAAAGCGTCATTTGATCTTGGGAATGAACATATCCAATTTTTTAAATCTCTTATAGAAGGGTTTAGCCAAGTATTTCTTGTACCAAATTTTATAGGTGGTTTATTTATCCTAGTTGGTATATTTATAGGTTCTAGGAAGGCTGGCATTTACGCAGTTATTGCTAATCTTGTGGGTTTCGTCATCGTTGGATTATTAGGTGGTAATTATACAGACATCAATGAAGGTTTATTCGGCTATAATTTAGTTTTAACGGCAATTGCACTAGGTGTTACTTTTAAAACAACGATGAATAGCTATTTGGTTACAGGTTGTGGTGTATTGTTAACAGTATTTATACATCTTGGATTAAATACGTTGCTTGAACCTTTTGGTTTGCCTGCATTAACCATGCCGTTTATTTTAGCAACGTGGTTGATGCTGTTTGCAGGAGAGAAACATCGAACTTAAATTATTTTGCTGAAGATGTAGTTCGATTTAGGAAAGTTGTTCGCTAAGTTAAGTGTTAAATATTAATTACGTGATGTAGAAGATGAAGCCTTGGATGATACAATTTGGAGATCATTCAAGGCTTTTTTAGAGGGTTCGGAAATATATTTTAATCGTGAGAAACATTTTCAAAAAGGAGACTTTCAAATATAAAAGTCGAGTGTTAAACTAGGATTAATTAAAAGGGAATGTATTTGAGGTGAGAGAAGTGGTACAGTCGTTTCTAGTACGCACAGAAATTCAAAAAAGATGGATCGCAAAGTTTAAGCAAGTGGAAGATATATTTAAACAACGAGCTGCGGAAAATGATATTCAAGGTCAATTTCCATTTGAAAATATAAAATGGTTAGTCGATGAGGGATATACTAAATTGACTTTACCTAAAGAGTACGGTGGAGAAGGTGCAACAATAGAAGATATGGTCATCTTACAAAGTTATTTAGGTGCAATAGATGGCGCAACGGCTTTATCAATTGGATGGCATCTCAGTGTGGTTGGTCAATTATATGAACAAAATATGTGGGAGCAAAGTATGCTCAATACATTCGCGAATGAGATTGTAAATGGAGCGCTAGTTAATCGTGCTGTTAGCGAAGCAGAAACCGGTAGTCCTACTAGAGGTGGGCGGCCAGGTACACATGCTGTTAAAGAAGACAATGGTTATGTGCTAAATGGAGTTAAAACATTTACCTCAATGAGTAAAGCATTAACGCATTACATTGTTGGAGCTTATGTAGAAGAGCTCGATACAGTTGGATTCTTCTTAGTACCTCGAGAATTTGATGGCGTTGAAGTTGCTGATAATTGGAATATGGTAGGAATGCGTGCCACTGAAAGTCATGACTTAGTTCTTAATGATGTTCATATACCATACGAGTATTTTGTTGAAGCTAGTCGTAAACCTCAACCGAATGGGTGGATTCTTCATATACCAAGTTGTTATTTGGGTATTGCGCAAGCTGCTCGAGATTATGCAGTTCATTTTGCGGAAAATTATAGCCCCAATAGCATTGAAGGAACAATAGCAGATTTGCCGACCGTTCAACAGAATTTAGGTAAAATGGAAAGTTTATTATTGTCGGCGCGCCATTTCTTATGGAGTACTGCTCAAGGTTACCAAATATATGAAGAAGATGCGCAAATTTGGAATGTAACTTCAGCTAGTAAGGTAATGGTGATGAATCAAGGGATGGAAGTCATAGATTTAGCAATGAGAATCGTTGGAGCTAAAAGTTTAGAGATGGATCGACCGTTGCAACGTTATTATAGAGATATGAGGGCTGGATTGCATAATCCTCCTATGGAAGACATGGCTTATACGAATATTGCTAAAAGTATTACAGGTAAGATGTAAGGGGTGTCTTAATACAACATGTTATCGTTCTCGGATAACATGTTGTTTTTTTAATTTTTAAAAATATGAATTTAATAAACTATTGTAAAACTACAATGATTTTCGTATAATTAATAACGAAATTGATAATCGTTATCACTTAGGAGGGAACTATGAGAAAATTATTATTACCTTTAATTGTCTTAGTCCTAGTATTAGCAGCATGCGGAAACAACTCAGGAAACAGTTCGAAGGACTCAGATAAAAAGGCAGAAACTAAGTCATATAAAACAGATGATGGTAAAACAATTAAAATACCTAAAGATCCAAAACGTATTGCAGTTGTTGCACCTTCATACGCAGGTGGAATTAAAAAATTAGGTGGAAATATCGTTGCAGTAAGTAATCAAGTTGATCAAAGTCATATTTTAAAAGATAAATTTAAAGGTGTTACTAAAGTGGGAGACGACGATGTTGAAAAAGTTGCCAAGCAAAAACCAGATTTAATCATCGTTTTAGATCAAAATAAAAATATTAAAAAATATAAAAAAATTGCAGCTACTGTACCTTTCAATTACCAAAAGCATAAATACCTAGAGCAACAAGAGGAATTAGGTAAATTACTTGGTAAAGAAGACGAAGTTAAAAAATGGGAAAAACAGTGGAAAGAAAAAACAGCTAAAGACGGTAAAGAAATCAAGAACAAGATAGGTAAAGATGCTACAGTTTCAATCTTCGATGAATTTGATAAAAAATTATATACATACGGTGATAACTGGGGTCGTGGTGGCGAAGTATTATATCAAGCATTCGGATTAAAGATGTCTAAAGGTCAAAATGATTTAACTAAAAAAGCAGGTTGGGCAGAAGTAAATCAAGAGCAAATTGAGAAAGTTGCAGGGGATTATATTGTGTCAACAAGTGCCGGTAAATCTACTCCAGGTTATGAAAAAACAAATATCTGGAAAAATTTACCTGCAGTTAAAAAAGGCCACGTTGTTAAGGTAAAAGCTGAAACTTATTGGTATAATGATCCTTATACGTTAGACTTTATGCGTAAAGACTTGAAGAAAAAATTAATGGATGCAAAATAATATTCAAAAAAGGGAATTAACGAATATCAATTGGTTATATTGCAGGTTGCTACAATAGTGGCAACCTGTTTTTAATACACTATGAGAATTTTGATAAAATAATAATTAAGAATGGAGGAGAGATAATTATGACTAAAGTTTATTTTAACCATGATGGTGGAGTTGATGATTTAATTTCTTTATTTTTATTACTGCAAATGGAAGATGTTGAATTAATTGGTGTGAGTACAATTGGAGCCGACTGTTATCTTGAACCTTCATTGAGTGCATCAGTAAAAATTATTAATCGATTTTCTAATCAATCGATACAAGTTGCACCATCTTACGAAAGAGGTAAAAATCCATTTCCTAAAGAATGGAGAATGCACGCCTTCTTTATGGATGCATTACCAATTTTAAATGAAAGCCAAACGCCTAAACGAGCTAATGAAAGTAACTATGAAGCTTATGAAGATATAATCCAAAAAGTAAACGCAAGTACTGAAAAGGTGACATTACTCTTTACTGGTCCACTTACCGACTTAGCTAAAGCGATGTGTCATGATCAATCATTCCTATCAAATGTAGAAAAATTAGTATGGATGGGTGGAACTTTTCTAGATAAAGGCAATGTTGAAGAACCAGAACACGATGGCACTGCAGAATGGAATGCGTTCTGGGACCCTGAAGCGGTTAAAACGGTGTTCGATAGTAATCTTAAGATTGATATGGTAGCTTTAGAAAGTACAAATCAAGTGCCTTTGACATTAGATGTGCGCCAAAAATGGGCGGACGAGAGAGAATTTGTAGGGATTGATTTTTTAGGAGTAAGTTATGCTGCAGTACCACCATTAACGCATTTCTTTACAAATTCTACATACTTTTTATGGGATGTTCTAACAACTGCATATGTTGGTATGCCTAAACTAGTAAAATCAGTAAAAATGAATGTGAATGTAATAAGTCATGGGCCGAGTCAAGGAAAGACTTACAAAGATGATAACGGGCGTAAAGTGAATGTAGTTAATTATGTTGAACATAATGCGTTTTTCGATTATATTTCTTATTTAGCGAAAAAAGCTTAATAAGTAGAATTAATAATTTCGGGATATGTAAACTTTTTATTTATTAAAGTTTACATTGGTGTTATAATCATTCTCATGTAAGGAGGATGAACAAGTGAGTACAAAGAATTTAGTTTTTACAGCTTTGATGACTGCCATTATTTGCATTTTAGGATTAGTACCTGGTGTGCCTTTACCGTTTATGCCGGTACCAATTGTGTTACAGAACATTGGTATCTTTTTAGCTGGGATCATATTAGGGCGTAAAATGGGCGCATTGAGTGTGATTGTCTTTTTATTATTAGTTGCCACAGGTTTACCAGTTTTATCCGGAGGACGTGGAGGAATAGGTGTATTTGTTGGCCCATCAGCAGGATTCCTATTTTTATATCCATTTATAGCTTACTTTATTGGATTAATTAGAGACCGTTATTATGGGAAAATTAATTTCCTTATACTCTTCGTCACTACATTAATTATCGGGGTTCTAGCTTTAGATATCATCGGTACTATCATTATGGGATTCATTATACATATACCGATTTCTAAGGCATTTTTACTATCATTTACATTTATGCCTGGAGATATTATTAAAGCTATTATATCTAGCTTGATTGGTGCGACCATCTTAAATCACACTCGTTTTAAAAGTTTGATACAATAACATTAATATATATCAAACTTTGCGAGGTAGAAATCTATGAATCACATCACGTTAAATGATATCTATGTCGATGGTGTGAAATATTCAGAAGACAACCGTAAAATCATTTATTTAACGCCGGGACATCCACTTAAATTTGATAGTAATACATGGATCTATAAAAAAATGCCCACAATAAGTCAATGGACAGAAGATTTGAAAGAACAACAGGAATATCATCTTAAACAAGGTTCAAATCATTTGTCGTTTTATTTTCCTGAAAATGAAGTTCTTAGTAAACAATGGTTAGATATTATTAGACTACAAGGTTTTGAACTAGGTATTTTGGAATTGTATGCAATAGAGGCTAATGAACTAAGGCAATTGCCTCAAAATAATCAAGTGATAATTCAGCAAGTGACAAAGCAAAACATTGATGATTATGTATATATTCATAACTACTTTGCTCTACCTTTTGGAGAACAGTATGCCAAAGAAAGTGCAAAGCAAATCAAGGAATGCTTCTTGTCAGATGAAAAAAATAGGTTAATTGCGTACTTAGGGAAAAAGCCTGTTGGAATTGTTGATTTAATTATTACATCACATACGGTGGAAATAGATGGATTAGGTGTGATGGAGCAATACAGACATAACGCTATTGGTTCATCAATTCAATCGCACGTCGGTAAATTAGCTAAAACCAATCCAGTAATTCTTGTCGCAGATGGTGAAGATACAGCTAAGGATATGTACATAAAGCAAGGTTATACATATTTGGGTTTTAGGTATCAAATTTTAAAAGAAAACATCTAATAAAAAGGCTAGTGAATTTAGGAAAAACAAATTTCCTATATTTCACTAGCCTTTTATACGTTCTGGATGGCTATAAATATTAAAGTTACCATCTCTAATAAATCCAATTGCTGTAATGTTTAAGTCTTTCGCTAATTGCACAGCTAATGTTGTTGGGGCTGATTTAGAAAGTATCACACCTACGCCAATTTTTGCTGCTTTAATTAATATTTCAGAAGAAATACGACCGCTAAATATTAATACCTTATCTCTTACCGAAATATGTCTTTGTATACAATAACCATATAACTTATCAAGTGCATTATGACGTCCAATATCTTGTCTATGTTCAAAAAAGGTATTACCATCACTAATTGCTGCGTTGTGTAAGCCGCCGGTTTGTTTGAATATTACACTAGCACTTTGAAGTTGAGTCATCATCCTTAAAATCTGTTGAGGATGTAATTCGATTTTAGACATCGAAGTTTTAGCAATGGCGGCATCATTATGAAAGTAAAACTCACGACTTTTCCCGCAACATGAGGCAATCATACGTTTCGTAGAATATTCAAAACGATCTCCCAATGATTTAGTTAATTCTACATGAGCAAAGCCTTTACTATCATCAATTTGAATTGATTTTAATTCGTCTCTCTTTAGAATGGCTCCCTCTGAAGCGAGAAATCCTAGTACAAGTTCTTCCATATTGGTTGGGCTACAAATAATAGTAGCAAATTCTTCGCCGTTAACCATGATAGTTAAAGGGAATTCTGTAACATAAAAGTCTTCGGTTTCAAATAATTGCCCGTTTTCATATCTTATAATTGATTGATTACTCGAAACATCATTATTCATCTTGTTTTGCTCCCCATTTTAGTCATAATACAATCATAATGCTAAATATTAAAAATTTAAATGCTTTTGTTTATGTAAACTTTTTAATAATTAATGTAAGAGCTATAAAAGAAAATGCTCACTCAAATGTTCTATTAAATGTAATTATTTTTCAAAAAAGGACTTTTCAAGATTCTCCTTCAGAGTATAATGTAAATAGAGTGGAGGGATTAGTTTATGAAAATAAAACATTTTTTAGTTGCTATGTTAGTTCTGTGTCTAGTATTAGCAGGATGTTCGAACTCTAGCAATAGTAGTAAAGATAGTGATAAAAAAGATGAAAGCTCGTCTGATAATAGTAAAAAGCAAGAATTACAAATCTCTGCTGCAGCGAGTTTAACTGATGTTAGTAAAGCACTTGCGAAAGAATTTAAAAAGGATCACAAAAACGCTGATATTAAATTTAATTACGGTGGTTCTGGTGCGTTAAGACAACAAATTGAAACAGGTGCTCCTGTAGATGTATTTATGTCTGCAAACACTAAAGATGTGGATCAATTAAAAGACAAGAAGAAAGCGCATGATACATATAATTATGCTAAAAATAAACTTGTATTAATTGGTGACAAGGATAAGAATTATAAATCAGTTAAAGATTTAAAAGATGGTGATAAACTTGCTTTAGGTGAAGTGAAAACTGTACCAGCAGGTAAGTACGCTAAACAATATTTAGAAGATAATAATTTATATAATTCAGTAAAAGATAAAATCATTAATGCCAAAGACGTTAAACAAGTATTGAATTATGTTGAAAAAGGTAATGCGCAAGAAGGTTTTGTATATAAAACTGACTTATACAATCAAAAGAAAAAGACCGATAAAGTAAAAGAGATTGAACAAGTTAAATTAAGTAAACCAATCACTTATAAAGCTGGTGCAACTTCTGAGAAGAAACTAGCTAAAGAATGGATGAAATTCTTAAAATCTGATAAAGCTAAAAAAATTCTTAAAGAATACCAATTCTCGGCTTAAGGAGTATTAAACTATGCCTGATTTAACATCATTTTGGATATCATTACGTGTCGCGATTACAAGTACAATCATTGTAACAATTTTAGGAATATTTGTTTCCAAATGGTTATATAATAAAAAAGGGCATTGGGTAAAAATCCTTGAAAGTTTTATAATATTACCAATAGTACTTCCACCTACAGTACTTGGTTTTATATTATTAATAGTTTTTTCAACAAGAGGACCTATAGGTCAGTTCCTCACCAATATTCTACACTTACCAGTAGTTTTTACTTTGACAGGTGCAGTACTTGCATCTGTCATTGTTAGTTTTCCTCTAATGTATCAACATACAATTGGTGGATTTAGAATGATAGATAAGAAAATGCTAAACACTGCGCGTACAATGGG
Source organism: Staphylococcus sp. HMSC06C11 (assembly GCF_001808345.1). Lineage (NCBI taxonomy): Bacteria > Bacillati > Bacillota > Bacilli > Caryophanales > Staphylococcaceae > Staphylococcus > Staphylococcus sp. HMSC06C11. Next base: position 80,043 of record NZ_KV793030.1, on the reverse strand, counting down.
TGCAAGCGAAACTAAAATATTTTTCAAATTGATATTACCTTTATCCAAACGTTCTATATTAGCAGGCATTATGATGAGCTTTGCTCGCGCGATTGGTGAGTTCGGTGCGACGTTAATGGTGGCTGGATATATTCCTAATAAGACAAATACGTTGTCGCTTGAAATTTATTTCTTAGTTGAACAAGGTAAGGAAAATGAAGCTTGGCTATGGGTACTCGTTCTAGTCGCCTTTTCTGTAGTCGTTATTACTACGATTAATTTAATCAATCATGATAAATATAGGGAGGTCGATTAGATGTTGAAGATTCAATTAGAATACTTACTAAAGGATATCAATATCCGTGTCGACATTAATGATAAAATCCCTAAAATATATGCCATTCGAGGTCCGTCGGGAATAGGTAAAACTACTGTACTAAATATCATAGCTGGTTTAAAGAAAGCTGACCGAGCACTAATTAAAGTGAATAATCGTATCTTGACTGATACGGAAAATAAAATTAATGTCAAAATTCAACAACGTAATGTTGGATATCTATTTCAAGATTATCAGCTTTTTCCAAATATGAACGTGTATAAAAATATCACTTTTATGACTGAACCATCTGAGCATATAAATAATTTAATTCAGACACTAAACATTTCTCACTTAGTTACTCAATATCCAATGACTTTATCTGGTGGAGAAGCGCAACGTGTTGCATTAGCACGTTCATTAAGTACGAAGCCTGATTTGATATTACTTGATGAGCCTTTCTCAAGTTTAGATGATGCGACGAAGGATGAGAGTATCGCACTGGTCCAAAAGATATTTGATGAGTGGAAGATACCTATTATTTTTGTTACACATTCAAATTATGAAGCTAAGAAGATGGCACACGAAATTGTAAATATTGGCAATGAATAAATGAACATTAGCACCTCTTTCTGTAATGGGAGAGGTGTTTGTGTGTATAAATTTTGTTACTTACAAAAATAGACATTATAATAGAAACAAATATTGATGAGAGGATAACCAATATGAATCAAGAACGTTATTCTAGGCAAATGTTATTTAAACATATTGGGCAAGAAGGACATAGAAAGATTGAAAATCAACATGGCCTTATTATTGGAATGGGCGCATTGGGTACGCACTTGGCAGAAGGGTTAGTTAGAGCAGGCATTGGTAAATTAACTATAGTTGATAGAGATTATATTGAATATAGTAACTTGCAAAGACAAACACTTTACACAGAAAATGACGCACATGAAGCATTACCTAAAGTGATAGCTGCAAAGAACAGGCTAATTCAAATACGTAATGATGTCGTTATTGAGGCATGGATAGAACATGTGGATTATCCTTTTTTAGAACAACATGGTAAAGAAGTAGATTTAATACTTGATGCGACTGATAATTTCGATACAAGACAATTAATCAATGATTTCGCTTATAAGCATCATATTCCTTGGATATATGGTGGAGTAGTTCAAAGTACTTACGCCGAGGCTACATTTATCCCAGAACAAACACCTTGTTTTAATTGTCTTATGCCTCAATTGCCTTCAGTAAATTTAACATGTGATACTGTAGGCGTGATTCAACCTGCGGTGACTATGACTACAAGTCTTCAATTAAAAGACGCATTAAAGTTGCTAACAGGTCATGATATTAAGCCTCAGTTGACTTATGGAGATATATGGGAAGGTGATCATTATAGGATTGGGTTTAGTAAAATGCATCAAGATCGATGCCCGACATGCGGTAGTCGCCCTCATTTTCCATATTTAAATCAGGAACGCCAAAATTATGCCACACTTTGTGGGCGAGATACAGTACAGTATAAGAATAAAAATATTTCTCAGGAAATACTTACTACCTTTCTAGAACAGCATCATATACATTATCGCACGAATCATTATATGACTATTTTTAAATTTAGGGGTCATCGTATTGTTGCATTCAATGGAGGTAGGTTCCTTATTCATAATATGACTCAACCTCAACAAGCGATACAATTAATTAATCAATTGTTTGGATAATAAAGGAGTGAATTATCATGAACAATCATCAACATGAACATGTTCAATTAGAAAGAAATATTAATGTAGCATTACTAACTGTTTCTGACACAAGGGATTTCGATAGTGATAAAGGCGGGCAATTAGTTCAATCACTTCTAAAAGAGATTAATGTAAGTATAGAAGAACACCATTATAAGATTGTTAAAGATGATAAAAATGCAATTACATTACAGATAAAACAATGGTTAGAAGACAATGAAAATTTAGATGTCATTATTACAACAGGTGGTACTGGTATTTCTCAAAGAGATGTTACGATTGAAGCGGTAAGACCATTATTAACTAAAGAATTAGAAGGATTTGGAGAATTATTTCGTTATTTAAGTTACACAGAGGATGTGGGTACACGCGCATTATTATCACGCGCTATTGGAGGCACAGCAAAAGATAAATTAATCTTTGCTTTACCTGGATCAACTGGGGCAGTCAAACTTGCAATTGAAAAACTAATTAAACCTGAATTAAATCACCTTGTTCATGAATTAACGAAATAATAGTGAATAAAGATTTAGGGATAGCAGGTAAACTACATTGATTTACATTACCATCCCTTATTTCAATCAACAATCATGACATGAATGTATTTCTCATACTTTTCTTTGATAGTCACCAGACTTACCACCAGACTTAGATTCTAAATAGGTTTGACCAATGACCATCCCTTTATCGACTGCTTTAGTCATATCATAAACAGTTAAAGCTGTTGCTGATGCGGCAGTGAGTGCTTCCATTTCAACGCCCGTTTTACCAGTTGTTGAAACAATTGCAGTGATATTCAATATATAATGAGGTGTTTGAGATGTATCCCATTCAAAATTGACATCTATACCTGTTAGAGGTAAAGGATGGCACATAGGTATAATTGTAGATGTGTTTTTAGCAGCCATAATTCCTGCTATTTGTGCAGTATTGAGTACATTACCTTTTTTATTAGTATTATCGATAATTTGCCTATAAATCGTTTCATTTACAGTAATACTTGAATGGGCACGTGCTTGACGTTTAGTTACTTCTTTGTCAGAAACATCAACCATCTTAGCGTTCCCTTGTTCGTTTATATGTGTAAAGTTATTCATACTATTCCTCCTAGCAGGATTTAGTATATCATGAAAATAATTTATTTTTGGAGATGAAAATATGCCAGTTGAAAAAAGAAATCCTATTCCAGTAAAAGAAGCGATTTCTCGCATAATGAAACAAAATGTGTCGATTCGTACTACGAAAGTGGATTTAGATGAAAGTTTGGGGCATGTTCTTGCAGAAGATATTGTTGCAACGTATGATATTCCACGTTTTAATAAGTCACCATATGATGGGTTCGCCATACGTAGTGAAGATTCTAAAGATGCTAGCGGTGAACATCGCATTGAATTTGAGGTTATCGATCATATAGGAGCGGGTTCAGTCTCAACTAAGACTTTAGGGAAAAATCAAGCGGTTCGTATTATGACTGGTGCGCAAATACCAGAGGGTGCTGATGCAGTTGTGATGTTTGAACAAACTATTGAATCTGAATCAACTTTTACTATACGTAAGCCGTTTGATCATCTTGAAAATATATCACTAAAAGGCGAAGAAACGACAACTGGAGATATCGTACTTAAAAAAGGACAACATATTAATCCTGGTGCGATTGCAGTATTAGCAACGTATGGCTATACACAAGTTCCTGTAACGATTAAACCAAGTGTAGCAATTATAGCGACAGGTAGTGAGTTGTTAGATGTAGAAGATGAATTAGAACCTGGTAAGATTAGAAATTCAAACGGACCTATGATTAAAGCGTTAGCTAAAAAAATTGGTTTAGAAGTAGGCACATATCAATTACAACAGGATAATCTGGAAAGTAGCATTCAAGTAGTTAAAGATGCTTTATCTCAACATGATATCGTCATTACTACAGGTGGTGTGTCAGTAGGTGATTTCGATTATCTACCAGAAATATATAAAGCGATAGATGCAAATGTCTTATTTAATAAGGTTGCTCAAAGATCAGGAAGTGTTACAACAGTCGCATTTAGTAATGGACAATATTTATTTGGTTTATCTGGGAATCCTTCAGCTTGTTTTACTGGTTTTGAATTATACGTTAAACCAGCTGTTAATAAATTGATAGGCGCAAGTGAGTGTTATCCTCAAATAATCAAAGCGACACTTATGGAAGATTTTACTAAGCCTAATCCTTTTACTCGTTTTATCAGAGCTAAAGCGACTTTAACACCTTCAGGTACTACAGTTGTCCCTTCAGGTTTTAATAAATCAGGTGCTGTTGTAGCGATTGCACATGCCAATGCGATGATTATGTTACCTAGTGGAACACGAGGATTCAAAGCAGGGCACACGGTGGATGTAATACTTACAGAATCCAATGCGTTTGAAGAGGAATTGTTGTTGTGATTATACAAATTGTAGGATATAAAAATTCAGGAAAGACAACTTTAATGGCACATGCGGTTTCATTTCTAAAAGAAAAAGGATTTACTGTAGCGACAATTAAACATCATGGCCATTTGGGTAATGATATTACACTGCAAAATGATGATGTTGATCATATGAAACATTTTAATGCAGGCGCTGATCAAAGCATTGTACAAGGTGAAACATTTCAACAAACAGTAACACGTATAAGTAAACAGAATCTTACTGATATTATTAAAGAATCTGTTACAATTGATTGTAATATCATCTTGGTAGAAGGTTTTAAAGAAGAACCGTTCAAAAAAGTTGTTGTATATAGAGATGATAGCGACTTAGAAATGTTATCTAAGCTAACCAATGTATGTTTCACTATCAATTTGAACGAATCAAATGTTTATGAAAAATTTGAGATTGCATTGTTAGAATTGATTAAGATAGAAGGATTGAAAAATTAATGAAGCAATTTGAAATCGTGACTGAACCGATTCAAACTGAGCTATACAGAGATTACACACTTAATGAACATCAAGGTGCAGTTGTGGTTTTTACTGGTCATGTTAGAGAATGGACAAAGGGAGTTCGAACAGAATATCTAGAATATGAAGCTTATACTCCTATGGCAGAGAAGAAACTAGCCCAAATTGGCGATGAAATTAAGCAACGTTGGCCCGGCACGATAACTACAATTGTGCATCGTATCGGACCGTTACAAATTTCTGATATCGCAGTGCTTATAGCGGTATCTTCACCACATAGAAAAGATGCTTATCAAGCAAATGAGTATGCAATTGAACGCATAAAAGAAATTGTTCCTATATGGAAAAAAGAAATTTGGGAAGATGGTGAAGAGTGGCAAGGCCACCAAAAGGGTACCCATCAAGAAGCGAAGAGGGGGAGAATATTATGAAAGTACTTTACTTCGCAGAATTGAAAGAAATTTTGAATCAATCATCTGAAGAGATAGATACTCAAAAAACGATGACAGTTCAAGAATTTGAAGCATATCTGTTTGAACAACATCCGGAAATTGAAAGTAAAAAATTTCAAGTCGCAGTGAATGAGGAGTTTGTCAGAAAAGATGATATTGTACAACCTCAAGATACTGTAGCACTTATTCCACCAGTTAGTGGAGGTTAAGTTTAGTGAAAGCAATGATATTAGCAGGTGGTCATTCTGAACGCTTTGGTAAACCTAAAGCATTTGCAGAAATAGAAGGGCAACCATTTTATAAAAAAATCATAAACACTTTGACTTCAACAAATATGTTTAACGAGGTTATTATTAGCACCAATGAACAATTAGCGCCTTTATTTGAACATCAAAATGTTGTTATTGACGATAATAATAGTAGAAATAAGGGTCCATTAGCAGGAATTTATTCAGTAATGAAACAATATTCAGATGAGGAATTATTTTTTGTAGTTTCAGTTGATACACCTATGATTACAAGTAAAGCTATAAGTGGATTATATCAGTTTATGATTTCTCATCTCATTGAGGATCACCTAGATATTGCGGCTTTTAAAGATGCAGAAACAAAAATACCCACGATTGCCTTTTATAGTCCGCATGCATTGAAAACGATAGAGGCAGCTTTGCAATCAGATGACTATAGTTTGCGACATGTGTACAATCAATTATCCACTGACTGGTTAGACGTTTCTGAAATTCATTCTCCTCATTATTGGTACGACAATATTAACTATCAGCAAGACTTGGACTCTCTAAAAACGAAGATAAGAAATTAAGGAGGCCCAAATATGGTAGTAGAGCAAATTAAAGATAAATTAGGCCGCCCTATACGTGATATAAGGTTATCTGTCACAGATAGATGTAACTTTAGGTGTGATTATTGTATGCCTAAAGAGATATTTGGAGATGATTTTGTCTTTTTACCTAAAGAAGAGCTACTAACTTTTGAAGAAATGACTCGTATCTCACGTATTTATGCTGAATTAGGTGTCAAAAAGATTAGAATTACTGGAGGCGAACCTTTATTACGTCGTAATTTATATCAATTGATTGAACAGCTCAATGAGATTGAGGGTATTGAGGATATTGGCTTAACGACAAATGGCTTGCTTTTAAAGAAACATGGCCAAAATCTCTATAATGCAGGACTCCGTCGCATTAATGTAAGTTTAGATGCGATTGACGATGAGGTTTTCCAAGCAATTAATAACCGTAATATTAAAGCTTCTACTATTTTAGAACAAATAGACTATGCAGTTTCAATCGGATTTCACGTTAAAGTGAATGTCGTCATACAAAAAGGTGTGAATGATGACCAAATCATACCAATGATAGACTATTTTAAAGATAAGCAGATTGAAATTCGATTTATAGAATTTATGGATGTTGGTAATGACAATGGTTGGGATTTTAGTAAAGTTGTTACCAAAGATGAAATGCTAAATATGATTGAAGAACATTTTAATATTGAGCCACTAGAACCTAAATATTTTGGAGAAGTTGCTAAATATTATAGGCATAGTGATAACGGAGCGAAGTTTGGTTTGATAACTAGTGTGTCTCAATCATTCTGTTCTACATGTACTCGAGCACGACTCTCATCAGATGGTAAATTTTACGGATGTTTATTTGCTACTGTGGATGGATTTAACGTTAAATCATTCATGAGATCTGGAGCAACAGATGAAGAATTAAAAGAACAATTCAAAGCGCTGTGGCATATTCGAGATGACCGATATTCTGATGAACGAACAGAACAAACTGTTGCTAATCGCAAACGTAAAAAAATAAATATGAATTATATCGGAGGATAGTAGCCAGACCAACAGAGTATTTCATAGAAAACTGTATCTAGTCAAAAAAGATTGGAATTCCTTATTAACTCCTCATTTTATGTCGCCAAACTTTTTAGAGTCTGGCGATTTTCGCCATATAGCTTCAAATTAACTATTGTGTGTTGTTTTAATTTTAAATGTTTATATTTTAAAGCGTTTAATTATGTAACATAGCTATAGCAAAATCTATTTAGATATTTTATATGCCTTTCAATATATAACTGATTGTTTAAAATGTTTAAATTCTTAACAAGATTTAGACGCTATTTTAATATTTGTAATAGATTAAATGCAAACTTTGTTATATAATAAAGTTAAGCAATTGAATTTTATAATGCAAACATAACATCTAAGAATCAACATTAGGAGGCATTTTATTATGAGTAACAAAGTACAACGTTTTATCGCATCTGAAAGAGAATTAAGTCAACTTAAACATTGGTTAAAGACGACTTATCGCATTTCGATTGAAGAATTTGTGGTTTTATACAAAGTTTATGCAGATACTAAGATTAGTGGTAAAGAACTCCGTGATACATTACATTTTGAAATGTTATGGGATACAAGTAAAATTGATGTAATTATAAGAAAGATTTACAAAAAAGAGTTAATTTCTAAATTACGTTCTGAAACAGATGAAAGACAAGTATTCTATTTCTTTGATGCTAAACAAAAGAAATTATTAGATAAAATGACTGGTGAAATTGAAACAATTAGTATTGCTAATTAATAGATTAAGCGCCTATCCCAAAATATAAGGGATAGGCGCTTTTATAGTTTAAAACCTATTAAATCGATTGATGCTTAACATTACGACCATGAACTACAAAATAAATAAATAACGTAATTATGCCTAATAATGCCATAATGCCATATAATTGACTATAAGTAATCATATGTGTGAAAAGGCCTAGGAATGATGGTCCGAAGCCAATACCGATATCTAAACCAATAAAATAAGTTGATGTAGCTAAACCGTACTTCGTTGAAGGTGATACTTTAATTGCAATGGCTTGCATTGAGGAAGATAAGTTACCATACCCGATACCTAATGCAATACCAGCAATGAGTAATACCCAGCCATCAAAACTAAACATTAACATTGCAAAACTTATGATTAAGAAAATAAATGCAGGATAAACAACTACATTTTCATTTTTATCATCCATTAATCGACCTGCAATTGGGCGTGTCACAAGTGAGGCCACTGCATAAAATATAAAGAAGTAACTTGCGGCAGTTACTAAGTTTCTCTCAACTGCAAATGCTTGTAAGTAAGTGAGAATCGCAGCGTATGTGACACCAATTAACATCATGACAATCGCAACAGGAATTGCTTCTTTTGCGATAAAATTCCCCAAACTAAATGCTTTTCGATTAGACGTATCATTTTTAGATGCAACAGTTTTAAAATCAATTTTTATAAAGAGTGATAGTAAACCACTCAATACTCCTAATATTACACAAATCATAAATAGAATTTGAATTGAAAATGAATTCATTAGCAACATGCCGAAGAAAGGACCAATCGCTGTACCCAAAACTAAGCTTAAAGAAAATAAACTAATTCCTTCACTTTTACGTGTAGGTGGTGTCACGTAAGCAGCAATGGTACCTGTTGCGGTAGTAGCGATTGCAGTAGCAATACCGTTAAGTAATCTTACTATCATCAAGAACCACACTGAACCCGGAATGAAGTAAAGTAATTGAGTAATGATTAAACAAATTAATCCGAAAATGAGTATCTTTTTTGGCCCAAAAGAGTTAACGTATTTTCCTGTGATAAATCGTCCAATAAGTGAGCCAACTATGAATAAACCTACGACCAGCCCAGCAAGTGAATCAGAAGCATGAAATTCTGTTTTACTATAACCAGCTATGACTACTATCAAAAGATACATACATAAATATACGAAAAAGTTAATTACAAAATTGAGATTAAAGCTTTTAGTAAATATGGGATCTTTAGTAGGTATCGCTTCGTTCATTATTTTTCCTCCTTAATAAGTGTCTCATGTATTTGAGACATAACTTTTGTAATTTCTGTTAGTTGTGCTTCTGTTAAGCCTACTTTCTTTATAATATCTTTTTGTATTACCGAAATTTCTTTATTTATAGTTTCAAACAAGGCTTGTCCTTCAGTGGTTAGTCTTAGTAATTTCTCTCTCTTATCACTACCTTGTTCTGTACTAATCCATTTATTATCAAGGAGTACTTTAACTATTTTACGAGTAGTTGGTTTTTCGATAGAGCGTCGATTAGAAATTTTTACTAATGTAGTTGGTTGAAAATTTGCTATGTCTCTTAAAACAAGCCATTGCCCAGTATGAATATCATGTTTATCTAAAATCGGTTGAGTTAATTTTGTGTATGGTCTGTATACACCTATAAAACTATTGAAGAAAGCATTGTTTAACATTAATAGCACCTCATTCATGATATTTAGTTAGCTTAGCTAACCTTTTTGAACGCAAGAAATATTATATGACTAATATATGAATATTGCAATACCTTTTTATTCTTTTAGATATTTAAAGTAAAATGGCACACTTTTTGTTAAAATAAAAATTAATTATAGGTAGAGGGGGAAGGTTGATGGAGCTTAAGTTTGATCACATTATTCATTACATTAATCAACTCAATCAATTTGAATTTCCTGGGAAATTATTAAAGTTACATAATGGTGGGAAACATCATCAATTTGGTACGTATAACCAGTTATCTTATATTAATGGTAATTATATTGAATTGTTAGATGTTGAAGATAAAGAAAAACTTAAGAAAGTAGCTAAAACAGAAGAGGGACGTGTCTCATTTGCTACTAAAATAGCCCAAGATGACTTTAATCAAGGGTTCAAGACAATTTGTTTGCGAACTAAAAACATAGAAGAAGTTAAAGCAACTTTACAAAAGAAAAATATTGATGTCATAGGACCTGTTCGTATGGAAAGGGAAAATAAAAAAGGGGATAAAGTAGGATGGCAACTTTTATATATAGCAGATCCTAGCTATAATGTTAAACCTCCATTCTTCATTCAATGGGATGAGAGTGAAGCATATAAAAATGAAAGTTTAAAAGACTTGTATCAGAAGCAATTTTCAATAGAAACGCTTGTTGTGAGTAGTGAAAAACGCAACTTAACAGTAGACAATTGGATCAAATGGTATGACATGAAAGTTGTAGATGAAACTGATACGTATACTGACCTCATTTTAGCGGATGATGATATCCTTTTTAGAATTGAAGATGGAAAAGACCCGGGCTATCACACTCTAGTAATTAAAGATTCAGAAGCCACATCACCATATTCTATAATAATTAGAGGTGCAAAATATCGCTTTGAACCTATAAATTAATATAGGTATTCATAAGTACTTTGAGCAATGATTGCAATGTGAATGAATGCAATGATTACTGAAATCATACTTAAAATGGTGTCAAAACGAGATGTTCTTATAAGTGAGAAGAAAATAGATAAAACAAATGATAATGCTACAAACATTACTCTCAAACTAAAATTTGATACAGTGAGTGGTTGAGCTAACGATGTTATAATAGCTATTAAGTTTAAAATGATAAATAAGAATAGAATGACTTTTCTCATTAAGAAAACCTCTTTATCTAATAATAATCATCATTATAACAAGCAACACTGTATAGACATAACTAAAAGGTTTATAACGTCCTTAATCGACAGTATCAAGGTTAGGATGTATAATTAAAATTACTGTAAAATAAAGGAGATATTATAAAGCATGGAAAAGATGAATATCACTAATCAAGAACATGACGCATTTGTAAAATCTCATCCAAATGGCGACTTACTGCAATTATCTAAATGGGCAGATACTAAGAAATTAACTGGATGGTACTCAAGACGAATTGCGGTTGGTGAAAATGGTGAAATTAAAGGTGTAGGACAATTACTATTCAAAAAAATACCTAAATTACCATTCACTTTATGCTATATATCAAGAGGTTTTGTAACTGATTATAATAATAAAGAAGCTTTAGAGACACTGTTGGAAATTGCTAAACAGGTAGCTAAAGAAGAGAAAGCTTATGCAATCAAAATTGATCCTGACGTTGAGGTTGATAAAGGCGCAGAGGCTTTAAAAAACCTTCGTGATTTAGGATTTAAACATAAAGGGTTCAAAGAAGGATTATCAAAGGATTATATCCAACCTAGAATGACAATGATTACGCCTATCGATAAATCTGACGATGAACTTATCCAAAGTTTTGAACGACGCAATCGTTCTAAAGTACGTTTAGCACTTAAACGAGGTACTAAAGTTGAACGTACTGGACGTGAGGGCTTAAAAACTTTCGCTAATTTGATGAAAATTACAGGTAAACGAGATGGGTTCTTAACGCGTGATATTAGTTACTTTGAAAATATTTATGATGCATTACATGAAGATGGAGATGCAGAACTTTTCTTAGTGAAATTAGAACCTAAGCCAGTTTTAGAACAAGTTAATAAAGACTTAGATAATCTTTCAAAAGAAAAAGAAAAGCTACAACAAAAAAAGCAAGACAAAAAAACATTAAATAAAATAAACGATGCTGAAAATAAAATTAAGAAAACGCATGAACTAAAAGTGAATTTAACAGAGCTTGAAAAAGAACATCCAAATGGCATCTATTTATCGGGTGCATTATTGATGTTCGCAGGTAATAAGTCATATTATCTATATGGTGCCTCTTCAAATGATTTCCGTGATTTCTTACCAAATCATCATATGCAATTCGAAATGATGAAGTATGCTCGAGAGCACGGTGCTACCACGTATGATTTTGGTGGAACTGATAATAATCCAGATAAAGATTCAGAACATTATGGATTATGGGCATTTAAGCGTGTTTGGGGCACATATTTAAGTGAAAAAATAGGTGAATTTGATTATGTCCTTAATCAACCGCTATATCAATTGATTGAACAAGTAAAACCTCGTTTAACTAAGGCTAAGATTAAATTATCACGTAAACTAAAAGGTAAATAATGCAACAAAAATCTGAACGCTTCTGTGACTCAACTAGATCGTTCAGATTTTTTTACTAAATATAATTTTTAATATAGAAGGGAATACTAGAATGATTAAAAAGTTATTACAGTTCTCGCTAGGTAATAAATTCGCTATATTTTTAATGGTTGTTTTAGTCATCTTAGGCGGAATTTATTCGAGTGCAAAATTAAAACTCGAACTTTTACCAGATGTTGAGAATCCGATGATTTCTGTTCAAACTACTATGCCTGGTGCTACCCCTCAATCAACTGAAGATGAAATTAGTAGGAAAATAGATAATCAAGTACGTTCCTTGGCTTATGTAAAGAGTGTGAAGACAGAATCCATACAGAATGCATCAATTGTAACAGTTGAATATAATGATGGCACAGATATGGATAAAGCTGAAGAACAACTAAAAAAAGAAATTGATAAAATTAAATTTAAAGACGGAGTGGGAGATCCGGAATTAACTCGAAACTCTATGGATGCCTTCCCAATCGTTGCATATTCATTTACAAGTAATAAACATGACTTAAAAGATGTAACTAAAGAGCTTAATCAACAACTTATCCCTAAATTACAAACGATTAATGGTGTTCAAAATGCTCAATTAAATGGTCAAACTAATCGTGAAGTAACACTGAAATTTAAGCAAGATGCTTTAGATGATAAAGGGTTAACTGCTGATGATGTCGAAAATTACATAAAAACTGCTACTCGTGAAACACCGTTAGGGTTATTCCAATTTGGTAAAACTGATAAATCGCTTGTCGTTGACGGTCAATTTAAATCAGTTAATGCTTTAAAAAATCTAAAGATTCCTTTATCTATAGCAGGACAAGGCAATCAAAGTAGTGATGATTCTAATAATAATAGCGCTTCTGATAATGAGAGCTTAATGCCTAAAGAAAATTCCAACTCTTCGCAATCAGGATCAAAAATGGCAAGTAGTAATGGGAAAATGCCATCAGTAAGCTTAAAAGACTTAGCTGACGTTTCTGTAGGAGATAATCGAACTTCAATATCTAAAACGAATGGTAAAGACGCAGTTAACTTACAAATTATGAAATCTCAAGATGCTAATACTGTTCAAGTTGCCAAAGAAGTTCAGAAAAAAGTAGATGAATTTGTTAAGAATAATAAGGGTATGACGTCAACGAAGACGATGGATACAGCTAAACCCATTGAAGATTCCCTTTATACCATGGTAGAAAAAGCAGCTTTAGGTACGATTGTCGCTATTATAGTAATTCTTCTATTCTTACGTAATATTAGAACAACAGCTATTTCAGTAGTATCAATCCCATTGTCCATTCTAATAGCTATGGTGGCTTTAAAGTTAAGTAATGTATCATTAAATATTTTGACATTAGGTGCATTAACTGTCGCAATAGGACGTGTGATTGATGACTCTATCGTCGTAGTTGAAAATATTTATCGTAGACTATCAGATTCCAATGAGACAATGAAAGGTGAAAATTTAATAATAAATGCGACAACTGAAGTATTTAAACCTATCATGTCCTCTACTTTAGTGACAATTGTCGTATTTTTACCACTTGTCTTTGTATCAGGTTCCGTCGGTGAAATGTTTAGACCATTTGCGCTGGCAATCACATTTAGTCTTTTAGCGTCACTCCTTGTTTCCATTACAGTTGTGCCGGCTTTAGGTTCTACACTTTTCAGAAAAGGTGTGAAAACGAAGCGTCAGCGTGAAGGTTTAGGTGTGATTAGCAAAGAATATAGACGAATACTAAAATGGTCACTCAATCATAAATGGATAGTCATTGTGATTAGTATAGTGATTCTGATTGGTAGTATTGGTTTAGGTGCGACAACATTAGGAACAAGCTATATTTCATCTGGGGATAATAAATTCTTAGCATTAACTTATACGCCCAAACCCGGCGAAACTGAAAAGTCAGTTTTAAATCATGCGAAGGAAGTACAAAAATACTTAGATAGTAAAGATAAAGTTCAAACCGTACAATATTCTGTTGGAGGACCGACACCTCAAGATCCAACAGGTAGCACAAATAGTATGGCAATTATGGTTAAATATGATTCAAATACACCTCACTTTGATGAGGAACCAGATAAAGTGCTTAAACACATTGAGACGTTTAAGCAACCAGGAGATTGGAAAAATCAGGATTTAGGAACTGGTGCAGGTAATGATTCAATAGAAGTGACTGTAAAAGGTCCTTCACCAGAAGCAATTAAAGATACGGTTGAAAATATCGAGAAGAAAATGAAAAATATTGATGGTATCGTAAATGTTAAATCCGATTTATCACAAACATATGATCAATATGAAATTAAAGTAGATCAGAATAAGGCTGCAGATAATGGTATTTCGGCAAGTCAATTAGCTATGAATCTTAATGAGAACTTGCCTGAAAAGACAATTACTACAGTTAAAGATAAAGGCAAGAAAATTGATGTTAAAGTTAAACAGAATAAGCAAACCGATTGGTCTCCGAAGAAACTGAATAATATAGAATTGAAAAAACCAACAGGTGGAACAATTAAATTAAGTAAAATAGCTTCATTACAGAAAACTACGACACCAAGTAAGTTAACGCAAGAAGATGGAGACTATGCAACGACTGTGACAGGTAAAGTTTCTGATAAAGATGTCGGAGGTAAGTCTCGCGAAGTCATGTCTCAACTAAATGACATTCATAAACCGAACAACGTTAAAATGAATGTTGGTGGTGCGACAGATGATATTAATACGGCGATGTCTCAATTAGCTATAGCTATGTTAGCTGCTATTATTATTGTTTATTTAATACTTGTCATTACTTTCAAAGGTGGCCTAGCTCCATTTACAATACTCTTCTCATTACCATTTACTGTTGTAGGTGTTGTATTGGCTCTTGTTATAACTGGCGAAACAATTTCCGTACCAAGTTTAATTGGTATGTTGATGCTTATAGGTATTGTGGTAACTAACGCAATTGTCTTAATTGACCGAGTAATAAACAATGAGAAAAATGGTTTGGAAATGAAAGAAGCATTGATTGAAGCGGGTGGCACTCGTATCAGACCTATTTTAATGACTGCAATAGCAACAATTGGTGCATTAATTCCATTATTATTTGGTCAAGATAGTTCAATTCTTATTTCAAAAGGATTGGCAGCTACTGTAATAGGCGGTTTAGTTTCTTCAACAATATTGACACTCATCGTCGTTCCAGTTATTTACGAAATCTTGTTCACCCTAAAGAATAAACTTTCTAGAAAATGGAATAATAAATAGAAAAAATCGACTTAGGCATCCTCATATTATAGCCTAAGTCGATTTTCATATTTTTTAATATAAAAATAGCGTTAAAATTACATAAATTACTATCAAAATAATTGAAATGATATTTAAAATGTTAACACCTTTTTTATCGCCTTTAAGTTCTTTAAAGCCTGTAACCTCAATGTTACCAACTAGGAGTAATAACACGATAAATACCCACCAATTTTCTTTCGGAAATTGTAGCGTCGTAATCGCAACGACGAACAATAATAAAATACCCATAATAATTCTTAAAATTCTCGTGAAAATCGAGTGCATTTTAAAAATACTAATATATGCGACAATTAAGTATAAAATGGGCAACAAAATTAGATAAAATTGCATCTGGGACATCCTTTCTTTTACGAATTATATATTAGCACGTTCAAAAATTGATGACTAGGATGTTTGATAATTCATATGTAAGTTAATTTGAATATGCTCATTGTCAATAAATGATTAAAGAAAAGTCTTGTTCTCATTTATGTCTAACATTTAATTTGTAATAACTAAATTTTAAATTTCTGTCTACCATTAAATTACTCATTCATTTTAGCTCGAATGTCAGAAATTTGTTGTTCAATATCTTCTAGCTGTTTTAGTAGTGGATCAACATTTTGATTAAGCGATTCCTTTTTATCTAAATCATTTTGTAATCGTACATAATCATATTTTAGTTCTGTTAATTTAGATTCTAAATCCATAGAAACAAATCTCCTTTTATCATTGAAATTGTTTAGTAACTATATTTAAATTAGATTATATCACGAAACAAGACGCTTCTAAAAATTGTGAGAAATATGTTAAAGTTATCAACTGTAAAAATGAAAATCCAGAGAAAGAAGGTATAGATGTGACTGAACAATTTGTCATGATTATATTACTTATTGCGCTCGGTTATTTTCTTAAGCGCATTAATTATTTAAAAGCAACTGATAGTCAAGTTCTTTCAACGCTTGTATTAAACGTCACATTACCTTCTCTTGTCATCGTTAACTTAAATAGTGCTGACCTAAATATGTCATTCTCAATCTTACCAATCATGATGATAGTCTATGGTATTGTTGCCAAAATCATTGTGATATGGTTCTTTAGGAAGTATAGTAACCAAATGCGTGGTTCTGTAGGAATGATGACAGGTTCAATGAATATCGGTCTGTTCGCGTATCCTTTAGTTAATGCTATTTGGCCAGAAAAGGGTATGGTATATTTTGGAATGGCTGATATTGGTGGGGCAATGATTATGTTCGGTTTGACATACTTTGTGGGAAGTTATTTCAGTGAAGGTGGAGACCAATTCAATTTTAAATTTTTAGGGAAGAAATTGATTCAGTCTGTACCATTAGTAACATATATCGTTATGTTTACACTAAATATGTCTAATATTCATATATGGAAGCCAGCTATAGACTTCTTCAGCATTCTTTCTAAAGCTAATATGCCATTATCTATGATATTACTAGGTGTTATGTTGAGCTTTAGCATTGATAGAGAATACTTACCTGTAACCATTAAGTATCTTTGCTTACATTATGGATTAGCTATTGTAGCAGGAACACTTGTACATTTCTTTTTACCGGTATCAGATCCAATGATTAAGACGACGTTATTAATTACATGGCTCTTACCAGTAGGTGTAGCTATCATACCTTACTCCATTCAATTTAAGTATAAGACGTTGCCATTTGTAGGGATGGTCACTAACTTAACTATAATAATTAGTATTGTTATTCTATATGTTTATCAAGCACTTTTTGTTTAGTTGTTTGTTCATTCATTTTTGAAAAATAAAATCTAATAGCAATGTATGAAAAAAGCATGCGAATGACTTATAAAAAGTCTTCGCATGCTTTTTTGAGTGTGAATTTTAAAAGGGTTATCCTTTACCACCCATAAATGCTGGATAATTAGTCATACCACCGTCAACATAAATAGTTGTACCATGAATATAGCTTGCTAAATCAGAGGCTAAAAATAATGCGACGTTTGAAATATCTTGAGCTTCACCAATTTCACGTGCTGGGATCATTTCTAACGTTTCTTCACGTGTTTTAGGATCAGAAAATTTTTCTCGAGTATGTTCAGTGACAATGGCGCCTGGAGAAATATTATTGATACGAATACCATACTGAGCATATTCCATTGACATAGTTTCCATCATTAACTTTAATCCGCCTTTACTTGCAGCGTAATTAACATAGTTAGGCCAAGGGATTGTGTCATGAACGCTTGAGGTATTGATTATGACACCTTTTTTATTTTCTTTAAGAAATTGATTAATCGCCTCACGAGAACCTGTAAATGCACCTGTTAAGTTAATATCTATGACTTTTTGCCATTCAGCATTAGACATTTCATGTGTTGGGATTGGTTTTTCAAAACCAGCATTGTTAATCATAATATCTAATGTACCAAATTGATCAACTGCTGATTGAACAAGATTTTTAACATCTTCTTCTACAGCAACATCACCTTGAACTGCAATAGCTTGTCCGCCAGCATTTTGAATCGTATTTTTTAGTTCATCTATTTCATCTAAATGACGATCAGAGCGATAGTTTAATACTACTTTAGATTTAGCTTTCCCAAAGTTTTCGGCAAATGATTTACCAATACCACTACCAGCTCCAGTAATAACAACTACTTTATTTTCTAATTCTTTAAACATTTTACGTCCCCCTAACGTTTTATTTCAAGTTACCTAGAATAATTGATGCGATGATTATCACAACGATACCTGACCATATACCAATCATTTGGCGACGATCTTTTTTCTCACCTAAAATAAAGATACCACCTAAAGTAGAAACGATAACAAGTAATTGTGATAATGAGAAGCTTGTGGCTACACCAACTTTAGGTTGTGAGTAGAACATAAATAAGTTACCAATACCCCATACTACACCAGGTATTAAATTCAATGCAGTAGATTTAATAGAAGTTTGATGATTCATAGAGAGAATAAATCCACCGATGGCCATACCGATTGATTGGAAGAATAGGGCATCAGTACCACTGACTCCGAAAATATCTCCAAGAACAACATAGCCTACGTAACCAATAGTTGAAATAAGCAAGATACCCATTGCTTTTTTGAATTCTGGATTATTGGATGTGCCTTCATTTTTAGCTTTAAGTGATGTTAGAGCAATACCAACCACTAGTAAAACCATTGCGATGAGGCCCATTACAACTTGAACCATGGTACTCCATTCTCCTAAGAAAATGGCACTAAATAGAGTAGTACCAACAAGTTGCATTCCTGTAGAAATAGGCATCGTCTTTGAAACGCCTATTAAGTTAACAGATTTTAACTGATTACCTTGACCAAAGGCCCAAAGCGCACCAGAGATTAAACCTACAATAATAACTGTTAAATTATCAAAAGCAGCATTACCAGTTAATAGTAAACCGATACCGACAATTAGAGTACCTAAAGTCGTTCCACGGATTTGATTGTAGGGTCCACCACCTACAAACACATTTATAATTACAACACTACCCCAAAACAGGGCTGGTAATAGTGCGATGAGAAAGTCTAAAAATTGCACTTATTACTCACTCTCCTAAAAAAACTTAATTAAGTGTACTCTTTAACACTTGAAATTATTCTAAATCAAAAAATTTGATAAGTAAAAAACAAAAACTTACGAATGACAACTCAAAGTAAAAGTTTGAGAAATGTCTAATAAAAAAACCGTAAACTAAGTTAAGTCTATAAACACTCTATGTATACAAGATATTTATAAACAGTCGTTTACGGTTAAAGTATAAAATTAATTATGTGTAAGTGTACTAATCAACTTGAGAAATCCTGGTGCAAATGTCTAGGTTCAAATTTATATTTCTTATATTCATAGTTAATTTGGAAGCCCAACTCGTTGAAACGTTCAACCAATTTGCTATTTTTATTACGTATTTTAAAGTAGACTTTGTGAATAGTATAATGCTCGAAAGCGTATTTCAAAGCATACTCAAGTAAATCAAAAGCAATCCCTTTGAGTCGATAATCCATATGGGAACTAAAGTACTTAATTTCGGCATTGTTGCGTTCAGTATCGACTTGTAAGTATAAATACCCCTTCAATAGACCTTCACTTACAAATATAAATAATCGATTATGTTCATTTAGTGATTCTATAATTTCATCCGGAGTCATTGCGTTATGTTTAAAGGTCATCATATGTAATTTGCTAAATGCACGATAGAAACCTTTTTGATATTCGATGATATTTTGATTATTAAGATGATCTCCAAGGTCTTTTTGTGCTTCCAAATAATAATCAGTAAAATTATAACTAGCATGGATTGTCTTCATATAGGTTTTATATTCTTGGACACCTTCTTCAAATGAAAAGTTGAATATGGATTCATCCGGTTGTTGTTCTATCAATTTATCAAACAGTAATTTGAATTGATTATCAGTCAAAGTAAAGTCTTGTGCAATAAATGGTCCTATTATTTTGTACCGATGATTATCATATGAGAAAGCAAGTATCAACGCTTGAATTTGATTATTTTCAGTCATTGCAATCACGCCTGGATGAGTAATAGCTTCATTTAATAATGTGTCAAAATCCTCATATTCTTGAGGTAGTTTATATAAATAAGATGTTGATAGGTAACGAGATGAGTCTATAAAAGCTTTTATTTTTTGTGGTTCACGCAATTGAACGATATTCATCATTCTACCTCCGCCTCTTATAGTCTTTCTTCAATTATATTATATTTATAGAGAAATGAAAGTTTATCGATAGATACACATGTTACAATATGACTAATACTATTCAATGAATAAGTTTAATTTTGAAAAAATATTTTGAGAGAGTTCTTCTTTACGATTCAAAAATTATTATTGTAAAAATTAAGCTAACGTCAAATTCATTTTCAGAAGGGAAGTTATCATGAAATCCTTAATATTAGCTGAAAAGCCTTCGGTAGCTCGAGATATAGCTGAGGCATTAAATATCAAGCAGAAAAAGAATGGATATATTGAGAATGAAAAATATATCGTGACTTGGGCATTAGGTCATTTAGTCACAAATGCAACACCAGAACAATATGATGTTTCATATAAAGAATGGAAACTTGAGGATTTACCTATTATACCTAAACATATGAAGACTATTGTTATTGGTAAAACGAGTAAGCAATTTAAAACTGTAAAATCATTAATAATGGATAAAAAGGTGAACAACATCATTATAGCAACTGATGCGGGGCGAGAAGGGGAACTTGTCGCAAGGCTCATACTTGATAAAGTTGGCAACAAGAAACCAATTCAACGGTTATGGATTAGTTCGGTAACTAAGAAGGCCATTCAGAACGGTTTTAAACATTTAAAAGATGGACGTGCATATCATAATCTTTATCAGGCTGCATTAGCGAGGAGTGAAGCGGATTGGATTGTAGGTATTAATGCCACACGTGCGCTGACAACAAAGTATGATGCACAATTATCACTAGGACGTGTTCAAACACCAACTATACAATTAGTGCAATCTAGACAGGAAGAAATCAATCATTTCCAACCTGAGAAGTACTATACATTATCAATTAAGGTAGATGGGTACGACTTTCAATTAGATTCAAATAAACGTTATAAAAATAAAGAAGATTTAGAAGCACTTGCACAACAAGTAAAAAACCAAGAAGGCAAAATATTAGATATAAAAACTAAGCATAAGAAAATGTACCCACAAATGTTATATAACTTAACGGATTTACAACAAGACGCGTATCGACGTTTTAAAATGGGACCGAAGGACACGTTAAATACATTACAAAACTTATATGAAAGACATAAAATTGTGACGTATCCACGTACTGACTCTAATTATTTAACGAATGATATGGTGGATACGATTAAGGAACGTTTACAAGCCTTACTCGCTACAGAATATAAAGCCCATGTGCGAGAACTTATGAGTCAGTCATTTTCACCTAAAATGAATATATTTAATGATGGAAAAGTATCAGATCACCATGCCATTATACCTACGGAAGTAAGACCATCACTTGATCAACTCAGTCAACGAGAATTAAAAATTTATACAATTATTGTTCAAAGATTTTTAGAAACTTTAATGAAACCTTACGAATATGAAAATGTTGTGATTAACTTTGGTATAAAAGATTTAATCTTTACATTGAAAGAAAACATTCCTAAACAATTAGGTTTTAAGGCACTTAAAGAAGAGGAATTACGTCAAACATCATCACATCGATTTACTAAAAATCTTAAGTTCAAAGTTCAAAAAGTGAATATTCATGAACATGAAACGAAAGCACCTGATTATTTTAATGAAGGTTCTCTATTAAAAGCGATGGAAAATCCACAAAATTATATTAATTTTAGTAATAAAAAGTATGCTCAAACTCTTAAACAAACTGGAGGAATAGGGACAGTTGCAACTCGTGCAGACATTATTGATAAGCTTTTTAATATGAATGCACTTGAATCAAGAGATGGTAAAATCAAAGTTACATCTAAAGGTAAACAAATTTTAGAGTTATCACCTGATCAATTAACATCACCTCTTTTAACTGCTCAGTGGGAAGAAAAGTTGATTCTTATTGAACAAGGGAAATATAACTCTCAGAAATTCATGAACGAAATGAGAGACTTCACTAAACAAATTGTAGACAAAATTAAAAATAGTGAACAAAAATATAAACATGATAATTTAACTACGACCGAATGTCCTACATGTGGTAAGTTCATGATCAAAGTAAAAACTAAAAATGGTCAAATGCTTGTATGCCAAGACCCCTCTTGTAAAACTAAGAAAAATGTTCAACGTAAAACGAATGCGCGTTGTCCTAATTGTAAGAAGAAAATGACTTTATTTGGAAGAGGGAAAGAGGCAGTATACAGATGTGTTTGTGGTCATTCTGAAACACAAGCTCAAATGAATAAGCGTATGAAAGAGAAAACTAACGGTAAAGTTTCACGTAAAGAAATGAAGAAATATATGAATAATACAGAAGAGATAGATAATAATCCATTTAAAGACGCTTTAAAAAATTTAAAACTTTAAAAAATAGCGAACGAAAAAATATAAATATAACCAAAGGTTCGTTTTTGGTATTGTTTTTTGTGAATTTAGGTATTAAAATATTAAAGTATTTCAAATAAAGGAGCATTTACCGTGAAAAAATACTTTCAGTTCGATAAGCATGGAACAAATTATAGAAATGAAATTTTAGGTGGTATCACGACGTTTTTATCTATGGCTTATATCCTTGCCGTAAATCCTCAAGTTTTAAGTTTGGCTGGGGTAAAAGGTGTTTCTAGCGATATGAAAATGGACCAAGGAGCAATTTTTGTTGCCACTGCATTAGCTGCTTTCGTTGGTTCTTTATTTATGGGACTTATCGCTAAATATCCAATAGCCTTAGCGCCAGGAATGGGATTAAATGCTTTCTTCGCATTTACTGTTGTGCTTACAATGGGAATTCCATGGAAAGTAGGTTTAACCGGCGTACTTTTCTCTGGGGTGTTCTTTGCTATCTTAACTGCCACAGGATTAAGGGAAATCATTATTAATGCTATACCTTATCAGATGAAAATGGCTGTTTCAGCAGGTATAGGATTGTTTATCACCTTTGTAGGACTTCAAAGTTCTGGAATCATTATTAAAAATGATTCAACACTTGTTACACTTGGTCACTTAACTAAAGCGCCAGTATTATTAGCGATATTTGGAATTATAATTACTGTTATTTTATACGCTAAAAAAGTACCAGGTTCTATATTTATAGGGATGATTATTACAGCGATTGTAGGTATGATTACAGGTCAAATCCATACTCCATCAGGAATTGTAGGTCATATTCCTAGTATTAAACCAACTTTTGGTGTAGCGTTTGAATCATTTAAAGATCCTGGTCAATTATTCACAGTTCAATTTTTAATCGTCATTTTAACATTTTTATTCATTGACTTCTTTGATACGGCAGGTACACTTGTAGCTGTTGCAACACAAGCTGGTATCATGAAAGATAATAAATTACCTAGAGCGGGAAGAGCGCTTTTCTCAGATTCACTTGCTACGATTGTGGGAGCAATTTTTGGTACAACAACAACTACTTCATACATAGAATCTACATCAGGTGTAGCGGTAGGTGCCCGTACAGGTTTTGCTAGTATTGTAACTGGTATTTGTTTCTTACTTGCACTATTCTTTAGTCCACTTATCGAAGTGGTTACAAGTGCTGTGACTACACCTGCTTTAGTAGTTGTAGGTGTGTTAATGGCTTCTAACTTTGCTGAAATCAATTGGAAACGATTTGAAGTTGCGGTTCCTGCATTTATTACCATTATTATGATGCCTTTATCATATTCTATTGCTACAGGTATTGCGTGTGGATTTATATTCTATCCACTTACAATGGTTATAACAAAAAGACATAAAGAAGTACATCCTATTATGTATGTACTCATGGCATTATTTATACTTTACTTTGTGTTTGTTCATAAATAATAAAAAAGGTCGACCCATATATGGGCCGACCTTTTTCTACTATTATAAGTGATATTTATCTATGAATTTCTTCTTTTTCTCTATTATCGTTCTTATATTGAGTGTAGATTACTCGAGCATCTTTATTTGGTAGATAAGTTGGAGCAGATAAAACAATGAATACAAAAAATATCATTAAGAAGAATAAAATCCAATGTACTACCATACCAACCACTGGGATAAATGCAATAAATGATCCTACGATACCTAAAATCGGTATAATAACCATTGGTTTAATAGAATTTTGAGTATCTACAAGTAAAATAATTGTAATAATAAGATAGAGAAATGCATTAAGTAATAATGGTTGCCAACCAAAACTTAAAATGACACTACCACCTAAAAAAGGAATCCCATAGAAAAATTCACAAATGATAAGGAAAACCCCTAAAATTGCTAAAGTCATTTTAACTCCGTTTTTCATCTAATCACTCCTATTCTCTTCCTATTATATTAAAGCTAACGTTATAAATATATTAATATGTTTCCGTTTAGGAAATGAACTAAAATAAAAGTAAAAAATTTCAATAAAACGGTTGAACAAGCTCTTTATTTCAAGTACAATAATCAAGTATGTGTTAGACAGATATATAGAAAGTTACTGAAAAACCTTGATTTATCGGTGTTTTTCATGTAACATATCTAATGTTGGACTTTATGAAAAGCGATGAAGCGAAAGGTTACTGACACACCCGGCCGCTTTGCCATGGCGTTGTGTGAGATAGTTTTCGTGGAGAAGTCTATCACTTAAATGTAGACGAACAAGGAGGGAAAATTATGGCAAAACAAAAAATCAGAATCAGATTAAAAGCTTATGATCACCGTGTGATTGATCAATCAGCAGAGAAAATTGTTGAAACTGCAAAACGTTCTGGTGCAGATGTTTCTGGACCAATTCCGTTACCAACTGAAAAATCAGTTTATACAATCATTCGTGCCGTGCATAAGTACAAAGATTCTCGTGAACAATTCGAACAACGTACTCACAAACGTTTAATCGATATTGTTAACCCAACACCTAAAACAGTTGATGCTCTTATGGGCTTAAACTTACCTTCAGGTGTAGACATCGAAATTAAATTATAATAGAAATTTTTAGGAGGTGGACTTTCGATGACCAAAGGAATCTTAGGAAGAAAAATCGGGATGACACAAGTTTTCGGTGAAAACGGTGAATTAATCCCAGTAACAGTAGTAGAAGCAAGCCAAAACGTTGTATTACAAAAGAAAACTGAAGAAGTTGACGGTTACAACGCAATCCAAGTTGGATTTGAAGACAAACAAGCATATAAAAAAGGTTCTAAATCTAATAAATATGCAAATAAGCCAGCTGAAGGTCACGCTAAAAAAGCTGACACAGCACCTAAGCGCTTCATTCGTGAATTCCGCAACGTTAACGTTGACGAATACGAAGTAGGTCAAGAAGTCTCAGTTGATACATTTGAAACTGGTGACATCATTGATGTTACAGGTGTTTCAAAAGGTAAAGGTTTCCAAGGTGCTATCAAACGTCATGGTCAAGCACGTGGACCAATGGGTCACGGTTCTCATTTCCACAGAGCGCCAGGTTCTGTAGGTATGGCTTCAGACGCTTCAAGAGTATTTAAAGGACAAAAAATGCCAGGTCGCATGGGTGGAAACACTGTAACTGTTCAAAACTTAGAAGTCGTTCAAGTAGACACTGACAATAGCGTAATTTTAGTTAAAGGTAACGTACCTGGACCTAAAAAAGGCTTAGTAGAAATCACAACTTCAATTAAAAAAGGTAATAAATAATTCAAGAAGCGAAAGGAGGAAATTGCATAATGGCTAATTATGATGTTTTAAAAGTAGACGGATCTAAATCTGGTTCAGTTGAATTAAGCGATTCAGTATTCGCTATTGAACCTAATAATAGCGTTCTTTTCGAAGCTATTAACTTACAACGTGCGTCATTACGCCAAGGTACACACGCTGTTAAAAATCGTTCAGCTGTACGTGGTGGCGGACGTAAACCATGGAGACAAAAAGGAACAGGTCGTGCACGTCAAGGTACAATCCGTGCTCCACAATGGCGCGGTGGTGGTATCGTATTCGGACCAACTCCAAGAAGTTATTCATACAAAATGCCTAAGAAAATGCGTCGTTTAGCTTTACGTTCTGCATTATCTTTCAAAGTTCAAGAAAATGGATTTACAGTTGTTGATTCTTTCGGTTTTGACGCTCCAAAAACAAAAGAATTCAAAAATGTTTTATCTACTCTTGAACAACCTAAAAAAGTTTTAGTTGTTACTGAAGACGAAGATGTAAATGTTGAATTATCAGCACGCAACATCCCTGGAGTACAAGTTTCAACTGCACAAGGATTAAACGTTTTAGATATTACAAGCGCTGACAGTGTAGTAATCACTGAAGCTGCTGCTAAAAAAGTTGAGGAGGTGCTCGGATAATGGAAGCAAGAGATATTCTTAAGCGCCCCGTAATCACTGAGAAATCTTCAGAAGCTATGGCAGAAGATAAATATACTTTCGACGTTGATACTCGTGTTAATAAAACACAAGTCAAAATTGCTGTAGAAGAAATCTTCGATGTAAAAGTTGAAAGTGTTAATATCATGAACTATAAACCTAAGAAAAAACGTATGGGCCGTTATCAAGGCTATACAAATAAAAGAAGAAAAGCGATTGTTAAATTAAAAGAAGGTTCAATCGACTTATTTAACTAAAAATAAATTACCAATAAGGAGGTAAGCGACAATGGCTCTTAAAAAATATAAGCCAATAACAAATGGTCGTCGTAATATGACTACTTTGGATTTCGCAGAAATCACAAAGACAACACCTGAAAAGTCATTATTACAACCGCTACCGAAAAGAGCGGGACGTAACAACCAAGGTAAATTGACTGTTCGCCATCATGGTGGAGGACATAAACGTCAATACCGTGTTATCGATTTCAAACGTAATAAAGATGGAATCACTGCTAAAGTAGATTCAATTCAATATGATCCAAACCGTTCAGCAAACATCGCTTTATTAGTATATGCTGATGGTGAAAAACGCTATATCATCGCACCTAAAGGATTACAAGTAGGTCAAACTGTTGAAAGTGGTTCAGAAGCTGATATTAAAGTAGGTAATGCTTTACCACTACAAGACATTCCAGTTGGTACTGTAATTCATAACATTGAGTTAAAACCAGGAAAAGGTGGACAACTTGCTCGTTCAGCTGGTGCTAGCTCACAAGTATTAGGTAAAGAAGGTAAATATGTATTAATCAGATTAAGATCTGGTGAAGTACGTATGATCTTATCTACTTGCCGTGCTACTATCGGTCAAGTTGGTAACTTACAACATGAACTTGTTAACGTTGGTAAAGCTGGACGTTCTAGATGGAAAGGCGTTCGCCCAACAGTTCGTGGTTCTGTTATGAACCCTAACGATCACCCACACGGTGGTGGTGAAGGTCGTGCACCAATCGGTAGACCATCTCCAATGTCACCATGGGGTAAACCAACTCTTGGTAAGAAAACACGTCGTGGTAAAAAATCATCAGACAAACTTATCGTTCGTGGACGTAAGAGAAAATAATAATAACAACTTATTTGGGTGTGCGGCTTAAAAGCTGCACGCACACAATAAGAAGGGAGGCGCCCAAATGGCTCGTAGTATTAAAAAAGGACCTTTCGTCGATGATCACTTAATGAAAAAAGTAGAAGCACAAGACGGAAGTGAAAAGAAACAAGTAATTAAAACATGGTCTCGTCGTTCTACAATTTTCCCTAACTTCATCGGTCATACTTTTGCAGTATACGATGGACGTAAACATGTACCTGTATATGTAACAGAAGATATGGTAGGTCACAAATTAGGTGAATTTGCTCCTACTCGTACATTTAAAGGACATGCTGCAGACGACAAGAAAACTAGAAGATAATTTTAATAAGTAGAGGAGGAAATCCTAATGGAAGCAAAAGCGGTTGCTAGAACAATAAGAATCGCACCTCGTAAAGTAAGATTAGTTCTTGACTTAATCAGAGGTAAAAATGCTGCTGAAGCTATTGCTATTTTAAAATTAACTAACAAAGCTTCATCACCAGTAATCGAAAAAGTATTAATGTCCGCTTTAGCAAATGCAGAGCATAACTATGACATGAACACTGATGAATTAGTTATCAAAGAGGCATATGCAAATGAAGGACCAACTTTAAAACGTTTCCGCCCACGTGCACAAGGTCGTGCAAGTGCAATTAATAAACGTACAAGCCACATTACAATCGTCGTAAGTGACGGTAAAGAAGAAGCTAAAGAAGCTTAATAACTTTCTAAGGAGGGAATACTGTGGGTCAAAAAATTAATCCAATCGGACTTCGTGTCGGAGTTATCCGTGACTGGGAAGCGAAATGGTATGCTGAAAAAGACTTCGCTTCATTATTACACGAAGATTTAAAAATCCGTAAATTTATTGATAAAGAACTTAAAGAAGCATCAGTTTCTCATGTAGACATTGAACGTGCTGCTAACCGTATCAACATTGTTATTCACACTGGTAAACCAGGTATGGTAATTGGTAAAGGCGGTTCAGAAATTGAAAAACTTCGTAATAAATTAAACGCTTTAACAGATAAAAAAGTACACATTAACGTAATTGAAATCAAAAAAGTTGATATTGATGCTCGTTTAGTAGCTGAAAATATCGCACGTCAATTAGAAAATCGTGCTTCATTCCGTCGTGTACAAAAACAAGCTATAACAAGAGCTATGAAACTTGGTGCTAAAGGTATCAAAACTCAAGTATCAGGTCGTTTAGGCGGAGCTGACATCGCTCGTGCTGAACAATATTCAGAAGGAACTGTTCCACTTCATACTTTACGTGCTGACATCGATTACGCACACGCTGAAGCCGACACTACTTATGGTAAATTAGGCGTTAAAGTATGGATTTATCGTGGAGAAGTTCTTCCTACTAAGAACACTAGTGAAGGAGGAAAATAATAATGTTACTACCAAAACGTGTAAAATATCGTCGTCAACATCGTCCAAAAACAACTGGTCGTTCTAAAGGCGGTAACTACGTAACATTTGGTGAGTATGGTTTACAAGCAACTACAACGTCTTGGATCACATCTCGTCAAATCGAATCTGCTCGTATTGCAATGACACGTTACATGAAACGTGGCGGGAAAGTTTGGATTAAAATCTTCCCTCATACACCGTATACTAAAAAACCTTTAGAAGTACGTATGGGTGCCGGTAAAGGTGCGGTTGAAGGCTGGATTGCAGTCGTTAAACCTGGTAGAATCTTATTCGAAGTAGCTGGTGTATCTGAAGAAGTTGCACGTGAAGCATTACGTTTAGCAAGTCACAAACTTCCAGTAAAAACTAAGTTTGTAAAACGTGAAGAATTGGGTGGTGAAACAAATGAAAGCTAAGGAAATTAGAGACTTAACCACTTCAGAAATCGAAGAACAAATCAAATCTTCAAAAGAAGAGCTTTTTAACCTACGCTTTCAGTTAGCTACAGGTCAATTAGAAGAAACTGCACGTATTCGCACAGTAAGAAAAACGATTGCACGTCTAAAAACTGTTGCTCGTGAAAGAGAAATTGAACAAAGTAAGGCTAATCAATAATAATTGAAAGAGGAGGTTACGAAAGTGAGCGAAAGAAACGATCGTAAAGTTTATGTAGGTAGAGTTGTTTCAGACAAAATGGACAAAACTATTACAGTTCTTGTAGAAACTTACAAAACTCACAAATTATACGGTAAACGAGTAAAATACTCTAAAAAATACAAAACTCATGATGAAAACAATTCAGCTAAATTAGGAGACATTGTTAAAATTCAAGAAACTCGTCCTTTATCAGCAACAAAACGTTTTCGTTTAGTAGAAATTGTTGAAGAGTCAGTAATTATTTAATCAAGATTAGAGATAAGGGAGGTTTAACGAATGATCCAACAAGAAACACGTTTAAAAGTAGCAGACAACTCTGGTGCTCGTGAAGTTCTTACAATTAAAGTATTAGGTGGATCTGGTCGCAAAACAGCGAATATCGGTGATATCATCGTATGTACTGTTAAAAATGCAACACCAGGTGGCGTTGTTAAAAAAGGCGACGTTGTAAAAGCTGTTGTAGTTCGTACTAAATCAGGTGTTCGCCGTAACGACGGTTCATATATCAAATTTGATGAAAATGCATGTGTTATCATCCGTGATGACAAAGGCCCACGTGGTACTCGTATCTTTGGTCCTGTTGCTCGTGAACTACGTGAAGGTAACTTCATGAAAATCGTATCATTAGCACCAGAAGTACTATAATACAAAAATTACCAATCATACTATTTAAGGAGGTGCCCACATGCATATCAAAAAAGGTGACAACGTAAAAGTTATCGCAGGTAAAGACAAAGGTAAAGAAGGTAAAGTTGTAGCGACTGAACCTAAAAAAGACCGTGTCGTTGTGGAAGGTGTTAACGTAATTAAAAAACACCAAAAACCAACTCAATTAAATCCTGAAGGTGGAATCTTAGAAACAGAGGCAGCAATCCATGTTTCTAACGTACAATTATTAGACCCTAAAACAAACGAACCTACAAGAGTAGGATACAAAATTGTTGATGGTAAAAAAGTTCGCGTTGCAAAAAAATCAGGCGAAGAAATCAAATCTAATAATTAATAACTAGTTGAAAGGAGGATCCACTTTGAACCGTTTAAAAGAAAAGTATAACTCTGAAGTTACTGAGAACTTAGTTAAAAAATTCAACTACAGTTCAGTAATGGAAGTACCTAAAATCGAAAAAATCGTAGTGAACATGGGTGTAGGTGACGCAGTTCAAAACTCTAAAGTATTAGATAATGCTGTAGAAGAGTTAGAATTAATTACTGGTCAAAAACCATTAGTAACTAAAGCAAAAAAATCAGTTGCAACATTCCGTTTACGTGAAGGTATGCCAATCGGTGCTAAAGTAACACTTCGCGGTGAAAGAATGTATGAATTCTTAGATAAACTTATTGCAGTATCATTACCTCGTGTACGTGACTTCCAAGGCGTTTCTAAAACAGCTTTTGATGGACGCGGTAACTACACTTTAGGTGTTAAAGAACAATTAATTTTCCCTGAAATTGATTATGATAAAGTAAGTAAAGTTAGAGGAATGGATATTGTTATCGTAACAACTGCTAATACTGACGAGGAAGCTCGTGAGTTATTATCAAACTTCGGTATGCCATTTCGTAAATAATCTCTAAAAAGGAGGCTAATTAAGTGGCTAAAACTTCAATGGTTGCTAAGCAACAAAAAAAACAAAAATTCGCTGTACGTGAATATACTCGTTGTGAACGCTGTGGTCGTCCACATTCTGTATATCGTAAATTTAAATTATGCCGTATTTGTTTCCGTGAATTAGCTTACAAAGGCCAAATTCCTGGCGTACGTAAAGCTAGCTGGTAATAATTAAGAGTCTGAAAGGAGGCAACAATCAATGACAATGACAGATCCAATCGCAGATATGCTTACTCGTGTTAGAAATGCAAACATGGTTCGTCACGAGAAGTTAGAATTACCTGCATCTAATATTAAAAAAGAAATCGCTGAAATCTTAAAAAACGAAGGTTTCATTAAAAACGTTGAATACGTAGAAGACGATAAACAAGGTGTTATTCGTTTATTCTTAAAATATGGTCAAAACAATGAACGTGTTATCACAGGATTAAAACGTATCTCTAAACCAGGTTTACGTGTATATGCTAAAGCTAACGAAGTACCTAAAGTATTAAATGGTTTAGGTATTGCATTAGTTTCAACTTCTGAAGGTGTTATCACTGATAAAGAAGCAAGAAAACGTAACGTAGGTGGAGAAATTATCGCGTACGTTTGGTAATTAATTAATAAGGAGGTGCCATAACATGAGTCGTGTTGGTAAGAAAATTATTAACATTCCTAGTGACGTAACAGTAACTTTTGATAATAATCATGTAACTGTTAAAGGTCCAAAAGGTGAATTAGAAAGAACTTTAAATGAAAGAATGACATTCAAACAAGAAGAAAACACAATCGAAGTTGTAAGACCTTCTGATTCTAAAGAAGATAGAACAGACCATGGTACAACTCGTGCTTTATTAAATAATATGGTACTAGGTGTTTCTCAAGGTTTCGAAAAATCACTTGAACTTGTTGGTGTTGGTTACCGTGCGCAAATGCAAGGTAATGACTTAGTACTAAATGTTGGTTATTCTCACCCAGTTGAAATTAAAGCTGAAGACGGTATTACTTTTGCTGTTGAGAAAAACACAACTGTTAAAGTATCTGGTGTTTCTAAAGAACAAGTTGGTGCGATTGCATCTAACATCCGTTCAGTAAGACCTCCAGAACCTTATAAAGGTAAAGGTATTCGTTACCAAGGTGAATATGTTCGCCGTAAAGAAGGTAAAACTGGTAAATAATAGATAACACTCTAAAGAAAGGAGTATTGAAATGATCAGTAAAATTGATAAAAATAAAGTACGTTTGAAAAGACATGCTCGTGTTCGTACTAAATTATCAGGTACAGCTGAAAAGCCACGTTTAAATGTGTATCGTTCAAACAAACACATCTACGC
The DNA here is from genome assembly GCF_001808345.1 of Staphylococcus sp. HMSC06C11. Lineage (NCBI taxonomy): Bacteria > Bacillati > Bacillota > Bacilli > Caryophanales > Staphylococcaceae > Staphylococcus > Staphylococcus sp. HMSC06C11. The sequence goes on along the minus strand of NZ_KV793030.1, from coordinate 47,345 downwards.
TCAAATTATTGATGATGTTAAAGGCGAAACTTTAGCTCAAGCTTCATCACAAGATAAAGACATTGCAAACGAATCTGCGTCTAAAGTTGATTTATCAACTAAAGTAGGTCAAACAATTGCTAAAAAAGCAAACGATAAAGGTATTAAAGAAATCGTATTCGACCGTGGAGGTTATTTATACCACGGACGTGTTAAAGCATTAGCAGATGCTGCTAGAGAAAGCGGATTAGAATTTTAATTTAAAGGAGGGACACATTCATGGCTCGTAGAGAAGAAGAAACTAAAGAATTTGAAGAACGCGTTGTTACGATAAACCGTGTTGCTAAAGTAGTAAAAGGTGGTCGTCGTTTCCGTTTCACTGCATTAGTAGTTGTAGGTGATAAAAATGGTCGTGTAGGTTTCGGTACTGGTAAAGCTCAAGAGGTACCTGAAGCTATCAAAAAAGCTGTAGAATCAGCTAAAAAAGATTTAGTAGTTGTTCCACGTGTTGAAGGTACAACTCCTCACACTATTACTGGTCGCTATGGTTCAGGTAGCGTATTAATGAAACCAGCTGCACCTGGTACTGGGGTAATCGCTGGTGGACCTGTTCGTGCGGTATTAGAGTTAGCTGGAATCACTGATATCTTAAGTAAATCATTAGGATCAAATACTCCAATTAACATGGTTCGTGCGACAATCAATGGTTTACAAAACTTAAAAAATGCAGAAGATGTTGCTAAATTACGTGGCAAATCTGTAGAAGAATTATACAATTAAGGAGGGAAAATAAGTTATGGCTAAATTACAAATTACCCTCACTCGTAGTGTTATTGGTCGTCCTGAAACACAACGTAAAACTGTTGAAGCATTAGGTCTTAAAAAAACTAATAGTTCAGTAGTTGTTGAAGATAACCCTGCTATCCGTGGGCAAATCAACAAAGTTAAACATTTATTAACAATTGAAGAAAAATAATTAAGGAGGTGCCGAAATGAAATTACATGAGTTAAAAGCAGCTGAAGGATCACGTCGTGTACGTAACCGTGTAGGTCGTGGTGCTGCAACTGGTAACGGTAAAACTAGTGGCCGTGGTCAAAAAGGTCAAAAAGCACGTTCAGGTGGTAAAGTAAGACCAGGATTTGAAGGTGGACAATTACCTCTATTCCGTCGTTTACCTAAACGTGGTTTCACTAACATTAACCGTAAAGAATATGCTATTGTTAACTTAGACCAACTTAATAAATTTGAAGATGGTACTGAAGTAACTCCAGCTTTATTGGTAGAATCTGGTGTAGTTAAGAATGAAAAATCTGGTATTAAAGTACTAGGTAATGGTTCACTTGATAAGAAATTAACAGTGAAAGCTCATAAATTCTCAGCTTCAGCAGCAGAAGCTATTGATGCTAAAGGTGGAGCACACGAGGTGATCTAATGTTTCAAACGCTTGTGCGTTTCTTTACAACTAAAGAAGTGCGTAACAAGATTTTCTTCACTCTAGCAATGTTAGTAATTTTTAAAATAGGAACGTATATTCCTGCTCCAGGTGTAAATCCTGAAGCATTTAACCATCCGCAGGGTTCTCAAGGTGCCACTGAGTTATTAAATACTTTTGGTGGCGGTGCCTTGAAACGTTTCTCTATCTTTGCGATGGGTATCATGCCCTATATCACCGCATCCATTGTAATGCAATTATTGCAAATGGATATTGTGCCTAAGTTCTCTGAATGGGCTAAGCAAGGTGAAATGGGTCGAAGAAAAATTAATAATGTAACACGTTATTTCGCTATTATTCTAGCTTTTATCCAATCAATAGGCATGGCTTTCCAATTTAACAATTATCTTGGTGGCAAATTGATTATGGATAAATCAATTATGAGTTATTTATTGATTGCAGTTGTTTTAACAGCAGGAACAGCTTTCTTAATTTGGCTTGGTGACCAAATCACTCAGTTTGGTGTTGGTAATGGTATTTCTCTTATCATCTTTGCTGGGATTTTATCTACATTGCCATCTAGTATAGAACAATTTGGCCAATCTTTATTTGTTGGTCAAGATGATACTTCACTAGCATGGTTAAAAATTGCTGGCTTAATCGTAGCATTAATCTTACTAACGGTTGGTGCTATATTTGTACTTGAAGCTAAGCGTAAAATTCCAATTCAATATGCAAAGAAACAATCTACTCAACGATTAGGTACACAAGCAACTTATCTACCTTTAAAAGTTAACTCAGCCGGGGTTATTCCAGTAATCTTTGCGATGGCGTTTTTCTTATTACCAAGAACGTTGACTTTATTCTTCCCTAAAGCTGAATGGGCACAGAATATTGCGGACACTGCCAATCCATCAAGTAATATTGGAATGATCGTTTATATTGTATTAATTATTGCTTTTGCATATTTTTATGCATTTGTTCAAGTTAATCCTGAAAAGATGGCTGATAACCTTAAAAAGCAAGGTAGTTATGTCCCAGGTATAAGACCTGGTGAACAAACCAAAAAATATATTACTAAAGTTCTTTACAGACTGACATTTGTAGGTTCTATATTCTTAGCAGTTATAGCTATTTTACCTATAGTAGCAACTAAATTTATGGGCTTACCACAATCAATTCAAATTGGTGGTACGAGCTTATTAATTGTTATCGGGGTAGCTATTGAAACTATGAAGACATTAGAAGCTCAAGTGACTCAAAAAGAGTACAAAGGCTTTGGTGGTAGATAATTTGTAGGAGGGCACTTATGAATATCATTTTAATGGGTTTACCTGGCGCAGGTAAAGGAACTCAAGCGAGTGAAATTGTTAAGAAATTCCCAATACCACATATTTCTACTGGTGACATGTTCAGAAAAGCGATTAAAGATGAAACTGATTTAGGTAAAGAAGCTAAATCATATATGGATCGTGGAGAATTAGTTCCTGATGAAGTTACTGTAGGTATCGTTAAAGAAAGAATTTCTGAAGACGATGCAAAAAAAGGATTCTTACTAGATGGATTCCCTCGAACTATCGAACAAGCTGAGGCATTAAATAGTATTATGTCTGAGCTTGATAGAGAAATTGATGCAGTTATCAATATCGAAGTTCCTGAGGAAGAACTTATGAATCGTCTTACAGGTCGTCGTATTTGTGAGAAATGTGGTACAACTTATCATCTTGTATTTAATCCTCCAAAAGTTGACGGTATTTGCGATATCGATGGTGGAAAGTTATATCAACGAGAAGATGACAATCCAGAAACAGTATCAAATCGTTTGAGCGTTAATGTAAAACAATCTAAACCTATTTTAGAGTATTACAATGAAAAAGGTGTCTTGAAAAACATTGATGGTTCAAAAGATATTGAAGAAGTAACCAACGATGTCATTGATATCTTAGATCATTTATAATAGATCAACACTATACGGTCTATTGCTTAGTGAATATTTGAGTAAAATTTAATAAAATGAGTGACAAATAACGATTTTTAATTCCCGTATTTTTGTTAAACTTATATTAATTAGTCACGAATAGATTCGTATCGTTAAGTTGTCTATTGACGATTACCTTACTATTGCAAAAAGGGGGAAGTTAATCAATGGCTAAACAAGATGTAATTGAATTAGAAGGTACTGTATTAGATACTTTACCAAATGCAATGTTTAAAGTAGAATTAGAAAATGGTCATGAGATTTTAGCGCACGTAAGTGGTAAAATCAGAATGAATTACATTCGTATTCTACCTGGCGACAAAGTAACTGTTGAGATGTCTCCGTATGATTTATCACGCGGTAGAATTACTTATCGTTATAAATAATCGTCACTCCATAATATAGGGAGGTATAAAAATGAAAGTAAGACCATCAGTAAAACCAATTTGCGAAAAATGCAAAGTCATTAAACGTAAAGGTAAAGTAATGGTAATTTGTGATAATCCTAAGCACAAACAAAGACAAGGTTAATAAAAGAGAGGTGTAAATTAATATGGCACGTATTGCAGGAGTGGATATCCCACGTGAAAAACGCATTGTTATCTCATTAACATACGTTTATGGTATCGGTACTTCAACTGCTAACAAAATTGTTGAAGAAGCTAACGTATCAGCAGATACTCGCGTTAAAGATTTAACTGATGACGAATTAGGTCGTATCCGTGAAGTTGTAGATAGCTACAAAGTAGAAGGTGACTTACGTCGTGAACAAAACTTAAACATCAAACGTTTAATGGAAATTTCATCATACCGTGGAATTCGTCACCGTCGTGGCTTACCAGTTCGTGGTCAAAAAACTAAAAACAACGCACGTACTCGTAAAGGCCCAGTTAAAACAGTAGCTAATAAGAAAAAATAATAGGTAAAGGAGGCAAAAAATAATGGCACGTAAACAAGTATCTCGTAAACGTAGAGTGAAAAAGAATATTGAAAACGGTGTAGCTCATATCCGTTCAACATTCAATAATACTATCGTAACTATCACTGATGAATTCGGTAATGCATTATCTTGGTCATCAGCTGGTGCATTAGGATTCAAAGGATCAAAAAAATCAACACCATTCGCAGCACAAATGGCTTCAGAAACAGCTTCTAAATCAGCTATGGAGCATGGTTTAAAAACTGTTGAAGTAACAGTTAAAGGACCTGGCCCTGGCCGTGAATCAGCTATCCGTGCATTACAATCTGCAGGATTAGAAGTAACTGCAATTAGAGACGTTACTCCAGTACCTCACAACGGTTGTCGTCCACCAAAACGTCGTCGCGTCTAATTTATGATTGTATTGTTACAGGTCACTGAGCAAACAGTTTAAATCTAGTCGACGTATTTAAGGAGGATATTTGTAAATGATAGAAATTGAAAAACCTAGAATTGAGACAATTGAAATTAGTGAAGATGCTAAATTCGGTAAGTTCGTTGTTGAACCACTTGAGCGTGGCTACGGTACTACACTAGGAAACTCCTTACGTCGTATCCTACTATCTTCATTACCAGGTGCAGCCGTTAAGTACATCGAAATTGAAGGAGTTTTACACGAATTTTCAGCAGTAGACAATGTTGTAGAAGATGTTTCAACAATTATTATGAACATTAAAAAATTAGCATTAAAAATTTACTCTGAAGAAGACAAAACTCTTGAAATCGATGTTAAAGATGAAGGCGAAGTAACTGCAAGTGACATTACTCACGACAGCGATGTTGAGATTTTAAATCCAGAACTTAAAATCGCAACAGTGTCTAAAGGTGGACATCTTAAAGTGCGTCTTGTTGCTAATAAGGGTAGAGGTTACGCATTAGCTGAACAGAATAATACTAGTGATTTACCAATTGGTGTAATTCCTGTTGATTCACTATATTCACCTGTAGAACGTGTTAACTACACTGTAGAAAATACACGCGTAGGTCAAAGTAGTGATTTTGATAAATTAACTTTAGATGTTTGGACTAACGGTTCAATCACTCCACAAGAGTCAGTATCATTAGCAGCTAAAATAATGACTGAACACTTGAATATCTTTGTAGGTCTAACTGATGAAGCTCAAAATGCTGAAATCATGATTGAAAAAGAAGAAGATCAAAAAGAAAAAGTACTTGAAATGTCTATCGAAGAATTAGACTTATCAGTACGTTCATATAACTGCTTAAAACGCGCAGGAATCAATTCTGTACAAGAGTTAGCTGATAAATCTGAAGCTGACATGATGAAAGTGCGTAATTTAGGTCGTAAATCTCTAGAAGAAGTTAAATATAAATTAGAAGATTTAGGATTAGGATTAAGAAAAGAAGATTGATAAAGGAGGTTAACTCATGGGTTACAGAAAATTAGGTCGTACTTCTGATCAACGTAAAGCAATGTTACGTGACTTAGCGACATCTCTTATCGTAAGTGAACGTATCGAAACTACAGAAGCTCGTGCTAAAGAAGTTCGCAGTGTTGTAGAGAAATTAATCACTTTAGGTAAAAAAGGAGATTTAGCTTCTCGTCGTAATGCAGCTAAAACTTTACGTAATGTTGAAATCTTAAATGAAGATGAATCAACACAAACTGCTCTTCAAAAATTATTCGGTGAAATCGCTGAACGTTATAATGAACGTCAAGGTGGTTACACTCGTATCCTTAAAGTAGGCCCACGTCGCGGTGACGGTGCTGAATCAGTAATTATCGAATTAGTATAATTTAAATAGGGTAGGATAATTTACAATTAGATTTCATTATCCTTACCCTTACCTTAATAAATACACTTACTACTTATATATAAAGCAAATGAGTGCAACGATAATGTTTGCCACATACAAATATTGTCTAGCTCAGAGTACCCCATCTAACTAAATATTTTCTATAAGCGTGAACTCAACAATTTGATGGGGTGCGCGCTTTTTTATTTGAATTGGACTAAAAATTCAGTTTTAACCTCTATTTCGTTGTCCAATTTTAGTAAATAAGACTGATATTATATAGAGGTTATAGTCATTCGACTTAATATCAGTCACTTATTTTTTTATTTAAGCTGAGACATTTTTAATGCTATATGTCCCAGCTTTTTATTTTTATCTAATACCTATTTAGTTCGATGTAAATAACTCATATGTGATATACAGATAAATTGAATTATTGTAAAATATTTAAAGTAATATTCAATATTCGAGTTTAAGGAGTTGTTTAATGTGAAAAGTCTTGATAATATCATTGAATTTAATAATGTATCATTTCAGTATCAAAGTGATGCGGCTTTTACATTAAATAACGTTAGTTTTACAATTCCTTCTGGAAAATGGACTTCAATTGTTGGACACAATGGGTCAGGTAAATCAACTATTGCTAAATTAATAGTCGGAATTGAGAAAGCTAATGAAGGACATATACTATTTAAAAATAAAAAAATTGATATTAATAGTATTCAAGAAGTTAGAAATCACATAGGTATTGTATTTCAAAATCCTGATAATCAATTTGTTGGTTCTACAGTAAAGTTTGATGTGGCATTTGGCCTTGAAAATCATGCCGTACCTCATGATGAGATGCAAAAGATTGTCGATCGTTCCTTATCGGAAGTAGATATGTTAGATAAAGCTGATTATGAACCACATTCGCTCTCAGGAGGGCAGAAGCAACGCGTTGCTATAGCTGGAGTTCTAGCACTAAACCCGTCTGTTATAATTTTAGATGAGGCGACGACAATGCTTGATCCTAATGCAAAGGCATCACTTTTAAAACTCGTTCATGAAGTTAAAGAGGATAATGACGTTACGATTATTTCAATCACGCATGATTTAGATGAAGTTATTGAAGCAGATAATGTTATCGTGATGAATAATGGAACGGTATTCAAACAGGGGTCCCCTCAAGAAATATTTAAATATACAGATGAACTTACTGCTATAGGTTTGGATTTACCTTTCTCTATGAAAATAAATCAACGATTAGGTTTCGATTCGTCATTTGTTACTTACGAAGGGTTGGTCAAAAAGTTATGACTATACAGATGAATAATGTCAGCTACACTTATCAAAAAGGAACGCCATATGAGTATAATGCAATAGAAGATGTCAATTTAACATTTGAACAAGGTAATTATTACGCTATAGTCGGTCAAACAGGTAGTGGCAAATCTACTTTAATTCAGCATATTAATGCACTTTTAAAACCAACAAAAGGGTCTATTACATTTGATGAAATAGAAATATCTCATAAAACTAAAGATAAATACTTAAGACCTATTCGTAAAAAGGTAGGAATGGTCTTCCAATTTCCTGAATCTCAATTATTTGAAGATAGTGTAGAAAAAGAAATAGAGTTTGGCCCTAAAAATTTTAAATTGGACTTAGAAAAGGTAAAGGAAAAGTCTTATCAATTATTATTAGATTTAGGTTTTTCTAGAGATATTATGTCTCTTTCTCCTTTTCAAATGTCTGGCGGGCAAATGAGAAAAATAGCAATCGTATCTATATTATCTATGAATCCTGAAGTTATTATTTTAGATGAGCCGACAGCAGGTTTAGATCCACAAAGTAAAAAACAAATCATGTCTTTAATTAAACGCATACAAATAGAAGAAAACAAGACAATCATTCTTGTTTCACATGACATGAATGATGTCGCACGTTATGCTGACGAGGTCATAGTCCTAAATAAAGGGCGAGTGGTAGAAACTAAAGAGCCGAGAGCGTTATTTAGGTTTACAAGCCAATTAGAAGATTGGCATATTACTTTGCCCAACATAGTAAAATTACAAAAAGACTTTGAATATAAGTATAATACTACTTTACCTAAATTAGCGTTAAACGAAGAAGAATTTGCGAGTTTATATAGGGAGTGGCAGAATGAAAAATAAATTAATCATTGGACGTTATCTCCCAAATCATTCGATTGTACATCATCTTGATCCTAGAGCAAAACTTATCTTTGTTTTTATGTTTATAGTCTATATTTTCTTTTGCCATTCGTTTGGAACTTACGCATGGATATTTTTACTTATAATTGGTTTTATGAAATTATCTAAAATACCATTCGGGTTTTTAATGAAAGGTCTCACGCCTATATTTTTCTTTTTAATATTTACTTTTTTTATGCATATTTTCTTTACCAATGGGGGTAAGATACTTTTTCATTGGGGAATCCTTACAATAGAGTCCGATGGTGTTCTTGAAGGTATCTATATCTCTCTAAGACTTATATTTATTGTTATGATTGCGACAATAATGACATTATCTACTAGCCCTATAGATTTGACTGATGCATTTGAAAGATTATTATCACCTCTAAAGCTAGTTAAGGTGCCAGTGCATCAATTAAGCATGATGATGTCCATTGCATTAAGATTTATTCCTACGTTAATGGATGAATTAGAAAAAATTATCTTAGCTCAGAAATCAAGAGGTTCCGAAATAAGTTCAGGTAGCATAGTAACTAGAATAAAAGCATTCATCCCTTTAATGATTCCGTTATTTATTTCTGCTTTCCAAAGAGCCGAAGAATTAGCAATAGCGATGGAAGTTAGAGGATATGATATGAATGTTAAACGTACGAGTTATAGGTTATTACATTGGCGTCTAAGAGATACATTTGCTTTATTAACATTAATACCAATTGCAATTATCCTATATATTATTAAGTTCTCAGGAGTGTAGACATTGCGAATTTTAGTAGAAATAGCATACCAGGGTAATCAATTTTTAGGATTTCAAATCCAACAACAAGGAAGAACTGTACAGCAACAATTTGAAAAGATTTTAAAACGTATGCATAAACGGCATGTACGAATTCATCCTACCAGTCGTACAGATAGAGGGGTGCATGCGTATCAACAATTTTTCCATTTTGATACTGAGTTAAATATAGATAATCAACAATGGCAATATGCGATGAATCGTTTTTTACCTGATGATATTTACGTCAAAAACGTTCAAACAGTAGAAGAAAACTTTCATTGTAGATATGATTGTGTCGGCAAGAGATATCGCTATAAAGTTTATCAAGGTGAACATCGTAATCCCTTTAAAAGTGGTCTCGAAACATTTATAAATAGTGATTTAGATTTATCAAAAATGAATGAAGCTGCGCATCATTTTATTGGTACACATGACTTTACGGGGTTTTGTTCTCAGAAAACGGAAGTGGAAAGTAAAGTAAGAACGTTATACCAAAGTGAAGTGGTTCAAACTGAGACAGGTTTTGATTATGTGGTTACTGGTTCTGGATTTCTTTATAACATGGTTCGTGTTCTTGTAGCATTTTTAATAGAGGTGGGAAAAGGGAAGCGACAACCCGACGAAGTTCCGCAACTACTTGAAGAAAAAAATAGAAACAATGTGCCTTTTACTGCTCCGGCAGAAGGACTATACTTAGAAAAGATTTATTTGTCGCCAGAATCTTTAACAGAAGAGTTTGGAAATGATATTAAAATACATCTTAAAAAATCATTGGAAAATGACTGAATGTCATTGACAAAAGCATTGTGAAATTATAAGATTATTAACGGTATTGTTTTATATCACCCCACGATAAGCCCCGGAAACTTATTGTGTTACTAGATATATAAGCAAAGTAGAACAACAGTTAATAAAATAAATGAAATCTTACGCTTTTAAATCGTAACAAATATTAAAATTGTGCGTTTTCTGATCATAGGTTCGAATGTGATCAATTAACAAAACAATTAAGAATGAAGCATTTATTTTTAGGAGGACAATTATTATGCGTCAAACATTTATGGCAAATGAATCAAACATTGAGCGCAAATGGTATGTTATTGATGCTGAAGGCCAAACATTAGGTCGTTTATCATCTGAAGTAGCTGCTATCTTACGCGGTAAAAATAAAGTAACTTATACACCACACGTTGATACTGGTGACTATGTAATCATCATCAACGCTTCAAAAATCGAATTCACTGGTAATAAAGAACAAGATAAAATGTACCACCGTCATTCAAATCACCCAGGTGGTTTAAAATCAATCACAGCTGGTGAATTAAGAAGAACAAACCCAGAACGTTTATTAGAAACTTCTATCAAAGGTATGTTACCAAGTTCACGCTTAGGTGAAAAACAAGGTAAAAAATTATTTGTATATGGTGGCGCTGAACATCCACACGCTGCACAACAACCAGAAAACTACGAGTTACGTGGTTAATTAGAAGGAGGAAATTACATTGGCACAAGTTGAATATAAAGGTACAGGCCGTCGTAAAAACTCAGTAGCACGTGTACGTTTAGTACCAGGTGAAGGTAACATTACAGTTAATAACCGTGACGTACGTGACTACTTACCATTCGAATCATTAATTTTAGACTTAAACCAACCATTCGATGTTACTGAAACTAAAGGTAACTATGACGTTTTAGTAAACGTTCACGGTGGTGGTTTCACTGGACAAGCTCAAGCTATCCGTCACGGAATCGCTCGTGCTTTATTAGAAGCTGACCCTGAATACAGAGGTTCTTTAAAACGCGCTGGATTACTTACTCGTGACCCACGTATGAAAGAACGTAAAAAACCAGGTCTTAAAAAAGCTCGTCGTTCTCCTCAATTCTCAAAACGTTAATTTTGGCGAACGTACAAAAACACTTCCCATTATTTGGGAAGTGTTTTTTTATTTTCAATTATCATTAGTTATAGAAATAAGTAATTAGAATCCGAGTGTTGTCGTTTATAACTTTTTATTTTATATATTCATTTTTAAGCGAGCTTTTCTATATTTTTAGTTACTAATTATTAAATTAAAAAGGTAGCATGATTGTTTCACGCTACTTGTATACGGTCTATTTTTTCATGATCTTTTCGACGACTTCTGTCATATCATCATGTATGACTAAGTCAGCACTTTGATCATATGGCGTGCGATCCCTATTGATTATTATTAAATTGTCACCTTTAAATTCTGAAACAAAGCCGGCTGCTGGTTGTACTACGAGTGAAGACCCTAGAACAACTAGCGTGTCAGCTTTTTGTAATTTTTCTAAAGCTCTAAATACTGTGTTTTGATTTAACATTTCTCCGTATAATACAATATCTGGTCTTATAATCTGCCCACATTTTTCACAATATCTTATGTGATTTTCCATCACTTGAGATTTTGAGTATTCATTGTAGCATTTGATACAGTAAAAGCGATTTAAAGTGCCGTGTAACTCATCGACATGACGACTTCCTGCATCTGAATGCAAGCCATCAATATTTTGAGTAATAACACCTAAAGATTTGTGTTCACGTTCTAAAGCAGCAATCCACTGATGTACAATATTTGGCTTTTTATCAGCTATTAATAATCTTTTATGATAAAAATCAATAAAACTCTCTTTATCATCATTTAAATGATCTACGCTTAGTAAATACTCAGGAGATTGACCATCCTTTGAAATCTCATCAAATAGACCTCCCATCGAGCGGAAATCTGGAATACCACTTGCTACTGAAACACCCGCGCCTGTAAAAAACACAATGTTATTGGATCTTTCTAAAATACTTTTTAATAGTTGAATTTCCTTTTCCATTGAATCACCTCAGTTTTTGATTTATTTATAATTAATGGAAATCTGTAATTCTTATCTCAAATAACAGCAGGGATATTATTATAGATTCCATGTTATGATTTTTTAGTAGCAACAACTTCACATAAAATATTACTTTATCATTTTAAAGTATTTAAAGTATGTTATAAAATTATATTAAGACATAAGAAAAGTAATTTAAAGTTTAAACAAATTAAGATTGTAAATGATGTAATCGTAGGAAGTGGATATAGATATGAATAAATATGATAGACTCGACGAAATTACAAAACTCATCAACAAAAGAGGAACGGTTAGAACAAATGAAATTGTAGAAGGTCTTAATGTATCAGATATGACTGTTCGACGTGATTTAGCAGAGTTAGAAGAGAAAGGCGTTCTCACTAAGATACATGGTGGAGCTCGTAGTAATTCTGCATTTCAATATAAAGAAATGTCTCACCAAGAAAAACATACGCACTACATTGAGGAGAAACGCTATATCGCCAAAAAAGCAGTAGAGCTTATAGAAAATGGTGACACAATATTCTTAGGGCCAGGTACTACTGTGCAAAAATTGGCAGAAGAAATTCACCACCATTCACTTACTGTTATCACCAATTGTTTACCAGTTTTTAAAATTCTCATGAATAAACAGAGCTTACATTTTAGAGTGTATCTGCTAGGTGGAGAAATGAGAGATTTAACTGAAGCTTTCGTAGGAGAAATGACGAATCAATTATTGAATAACTTGAGATTTAGTAAGATGTTTTTTAGTAGTAATGGAGTTAAAGATGGTGTAGCGATGACATCTTCAATAGATGAAGCTTACACCCAACAACTTGCTTTAAAACATTCAATAGAGAAATATTTACTTATTGATTCTTCAAAAATTGGAAAAGATGATTTTTCATCTTTCTGTGAATTAAAAGAGTTAAATGCGGTATTAATGGATAATAATAATTCGGAAAAGACAGAACAAGTTGAAAAATATGTTGAGGTCATTGACTAAAATATAGAATTTAATATCTATTAATTAATTATCCTTTATAGAGCGGTAAATGATTCATTCTTTGAGAATGAGATTTCATTTCCGCTCTTTTTTGTTGATTTACAAAGCCAGTATAAACACTAAGTTCACTAAATGTTTGAAAACAAACATTAAATAAACAAAGTTCAAACAATATATGTTGAATTATTGTTGTATAGTGTTTATGATTTAAACATAGGTAATTGAAAGCGCTTTTCTTAATTGATATGTGTTTGCTTTCAAAATCATTTTAAAAGGAGACTTAAAATGACAATTATTATTGGTTCTGATGTAGATGGTAAACGTCTTAAAGATTTAATTAAAGTTTATTTGAAAGAGAACGATTTCGAAGTATTAGATGTAACAGAGGGTAAAGATTTAGATTTTGTAGATTCAACAGTATCTGTTGCACGTGAAGTTCAAAAGTCTGACGACAATTTGGGTATTGCCATCGACGCTTATGGTGCAGGTAGTTTTATAGTTGCTACAAAAATTAAAGGGATGATTGCAGCTGAAGTTTCAGATGAACGTTCAGCATATATGACTAGAGGTCATAATAATTCAAAAATGATTACTCTAGGTTCAGAAATTGTTGGGGATACATTAGCTAAGAATGTAGTTAAAGGTTTCGTTAATGGACACTACGATGGTGGGCGTCACCAAATTCGCGTAGATATGCTCAATAAAATGTGCTAATAGGAGGAGAATAAATGAAAATTGCTTTAGGTTGTGACCATATTGTCACTGATACAAAAATGGAAGTATCTCAGTTTTTAAAGTCAAAAGGACACGAAGTTATTGATGTTGGAACATATGACTTCACCCGTACGCATTATCCTATTTTCGGTAAAAAAGTAGGAGAAGAAGTTGTAAACGGTAATGCTGACTTAGGTGTATGTATTTGCGGTACTGGTGTTGGTATTAATAATGCGGTTAACAAAGTTGCTGGCGTTCGTTCTGCACTTGTACGTGATATGACTTCAGCTTTATATGCGAAAGAGGAATTAAATGCAAATGTTATTGGTTTTGGTGGTAAAATCATCGGCGAACTTTTAATGTGCGACATTATTGAAGCATTTATCAATGCTGAGTATAAACCAACAGAAGAAAATAAAAAATTAATTGCAAAAATTAATCATCTTGAAAGTCATAATGCTAAACAAGAAGATCCACATTTCTTTGATGAATTTTTAGAAAAGTGGGATAAAGGCGAATATCACGATTAAGGAAGTACAACATGATTTTAACTTTAACATTAAATCCTTCGGTAGATATCTCTTATCCATTGGATGAATTACATATTGATACAGTTAATAGAATTCAAAACGTTAGTAAGACAGCTGGTGGAAAGGGACTCAATGTAACTAGGGTGTTATCACAACTCAATGAACAAGTTGTTGCCACTGGCTTTTTGGGTGGTAAAATAGGCGATTTTATAGCAGAAAAGTTGAATCACAATCAAGTGAAACATTCATTTTTCAAAATTAAAGGTGAAACTAGGAATTGTATTGCTATATTGCATAATGGCAACCAAACAGAGATTTTGGAGCAAGGACCAACAATAACTGTGGATGAATCAACCGGGTTTTTGAAGCATTTAAAAGATCTAATACCAAAAGCTAAATCGGTTGTTATTTCTGGGAGCTTACCAAAAGGTGTAGATTCAAATTATTATTCAAAAATAATTGATATATGTAATGAAAATGATAAACCAGTCGTGCTGGATTGTGCTGGAGAAACATTAAAGGAAGCGTTACAAAATAATCACAAACCGACAGTGATAAAGCCAAATATTGAAGAATTATCACAATTGATTTCTACGGAACTTAATGAATCAACTGAAGAGCTGAAAAAAGCTTTAAATCATCAATTATTTAAAGGTATTGAGTGGATTATTGTTTCTTTAGGTGCGAATGGTGCGTTTGCTAAACATAATAATCAATTTTATAAAGTAAACATTCCTTCGATTAAAGTACTTAATCCAGTGGGTTCTGGAGATTCAACAGTTGCAGGAATAGCTTCAGCAATTGTTCATCATGAAAGTGATGAGAATCTACTTAAGAAGGCGAACACTTTAGGAATGTTAAATGCTCAAGAGGCACAAACAGGTTATGTAAATATGTCTAATTATTCTCAGCTCTTTGACCAAATTGAAATTATAGAGGTGTAAAACATGGTAAAAACAACTCAAAAAACGGCATCAATTGAACATCTAAGTAATGATAAAGGTGTCATCTCAGCTTTAGCTTTTGACCAACGTGGTGCGTTAAAACGTATGATGGCAAAACATCAATCAGATGAACCTACAATTGAGCAAATTGAACAATTAAAAGTTTTAGTATCAGAAGAGTTAACGCAATACGCGTCATCTATTCTTTTAGACCCTGAATATGGTTTACCTGCATCAGAAGCTCGTAATAAAGAGTGTGGTTTATTACTTGCCTATGAAAAAACAGGATATGACGTTAACGCAAAAGGTCGATTACCTGACTGTTTAGTAGAATGGTCAGCTAAACGACTTAAAGAGCAAGGTGCAAATGCCGTTAAATTCTTGCTTTATTATGACGTCGACGATGCAGAAGAAATTAATATTCAGAAGAAAGCTTACATTGAACGAATTGGATCTGAATGTGTAGCTGAAGATATTCCATTTTTCTTAGAAGTTCTCACTTATGACGATAATATTCCAGATAATAGTAGTCTAGAATTTGCGAAAGTGAAACCAAGAAAAGTAAATGAAGCGATGAAACTATTCTCAGAAGATCGCTTTAATGTTGATGTCTTAAAAGTAGAAGTACCAGTAAATATGAAATATGTTGAAGGATTCACTGATGGAGAAGTAGCTTATTCTAAAGAAGAAGCAGCACAATATTTTAAAGACCAAGACGCTTCAACAAAATTACCATATATTTACTTAAGTGCAGGCGTTTCTGCTGAACTTTTCCAAGAGACTTTAAAATTTGCACATGACGCAGGAGCTCAATTCAATGGAGTACTTTGTGGTAGAGCTACTTGGGCAGGCGCAGTTCAAGTATATATCGAAAAAGGTGAAGAAGCGGCTAGACAATGGCTTCGTACTACAGGATTCAAAAACATTGACGAGTTGAATAAAGTTTTAGAAACGACTGCAACATCATGGAAAGAGAGAGTTTAATTCTCGAAAGGGGACAGACACATCATGAATAGAGAAGAAGTACAATTATTAGGTTTTGAAATTGTTGCTTACGCTGGAGATGCACGGTCTAAGTTTTTAGAGGCATTAACAGCCGCACAAGAGGGAGAGTATGATAAAGCCGAATCTTTAATAGAAGAGGGTAATCAGTGCATTGCTGATGCACATCGTGCTCAAACTAGTTTATTACAAAAAGAAGCTCAAGGAGACGACATTGCTTATAGTGTAACGATGATGCATGGTCAAGATCATTTAATGACTACTATTTTATTAAAAGATCTAATGAAGCATTTAATCGAATTATATAAAAGAAAGAGTTGACCTTTATGAATAAGTTAATAGCATGGATAGAAAAAGGAAAGCCGTTCTTTGAAAAAATATCTCGTAATATTTATTTAAGAGCGATTCGTGATGGATTTATTGCAGCAATTCCTATTATCTTGTTCTCAAGTATATTTATTTTAGTCACTTATGTACCGAATGTATTTGGATTTACTTGGAGTAAAACAATGGAAGGTATATTAATGAAACCCTATAACTTTACGATGGGAATTGTTGGTTTCATTGTAGCAGGGACAACAGCCAAATCACTGACTGATTCATTTAATCGACGATTGGAAAGCACGAATCAAATTAACTTTATTTCAACAATGATGGCTGCAATGTGTGGTTTCTTGTTCTTAGCAGCCGATCCTGTAAAAGATGGAGGGTTTTTAAGTGCTTTCATGGGAACAAAAGGCTTATTAACAGCCTTCTTATCAGCGTTTATAACTGTTAATGTTTATAGTTTCTTTATCAAACATAATATTACAATAAAAATGCCTAAAGAAGTGCCACCTAATATATCACAAGTTTTCAAAGATATATTCCCATTATCAGCAGTAATCATTATTCTTTATGCGTTAGATTTAATTGCTAGAGCCTTTATTCATACCAATGTAGCTAACGCAGTATTAAAAATCTTTGAACCATTATTTACAGCAGCTGATGGTTGGGTCGGAGTGACAATTATCTTTGGTGCATTCGCTTTCTTCTGGTTTGTAGGTATTCATGGATCATCAATCGTTGAACCAGCCATTGCAGCAATTACTTACGCTAACCTTGAAGCGAACTTACATTTAATTCAAGCAGGCGAACATGCTGATAAAGTCATTACACCTGGTACTCAAATGTTTGTTGTAACTATGGGAGGTACTGGTGCAACATTAGTCGTACCTTTCATGTTTATGTGGCTAACTAAGTCTAAACGTAATAAAGCAATTGGACGTGCCTCAGTAGTTCCTACTTTCTTTGGTGTAAATGAACCTATCTTGTTTGGTGCGCCTTTAGTATTAAATCCAGTGTTCTTTATTCCATTTATTTTAGCGCCAATTGTCAATGTATGAATATTTAAATTTTTTGTTGATGTTCTGAATATGAATAGTTTTAGCATCTTCTTACCTTGGACTACTCCAGGTCCTCTAGGTATCGTGATGGGTACTGGTTTTGCGTTTTGGTCATTTGTATTAGCCATTGTCTTAATCGTAGTAGATGTCATTATTTATTATCCATTCGTTAAGGTTTATGATGAGCAGATTTTGGAAGAAGAGTTAGGTAATAAAGAAGTTAATAATGAATTAAAAGAAAAAGTTTCAGCTAACTTTGATACTAAAAAAGCTGATGCTATTTTAGCAACTGCCGGAGCGAATGAAGCTTCGCAAAGTCATGATTCACAACCAGAAGTGATTCAAGATCATTCTGACAGCAATATTACTGAACAAACAAATGTCTTAGTATTATGCGCAGGAGGAGGTACAAGTGGTTTATTAGCTAATGCTTTGAATAAAGCAGCAGATGAATACGGTGTACCTGTTACAGCAGCGGCTGGTGGTTATGGTGCACATATGGATATTATGAAAGAATATCAATTAATTATATTAGCACCACAAGTAGCCTCAAATTATGAAGATATTAAACAAGACACTGACAAATTAGGTATAAAATTAGCTAAAACACAAGGCGCTGAATACATTAAGTTAACTAGAGATGGTCAAGCAGCACTCGAATTTGTAAAACAACAATTTAAAAATTAGATAGGAGTTTTATTCATGACTAAGAAATTACCTGAAGATTTTATTTTTGGTGGAGCAACAGCAGCTTATCAAGCAGAAGGAGCAACTCAAACTGATGGTAAGGGGCGTGTCGCTTGGGATACATATCTTGAGGAAAATTATTGGTATACAGCAGAACCAGCAAGTGATTTCTATAATAAATATCCAATCGATTTAGAATTAAGTGAGAAATTCGGAGTTAACGGTATAAGAATTTCAATTGCATGGTCAAGAATTTTTCCTAAAGGCTATGGAGAAGTAAACCCTAAAGGGGTAGAGTACTATCATAAGCTATTTAAAGAATGTCATAAACGTCATGTTGAACCATTCGTTACTTTACACCATTTTGATACACCGGAAGTACTTCATAAAGATGGAGATTTCTTAAATCGTAAAACCATTGATTATTTCGTAGATTATGCAGAATTTTGCTTTAAAGAATTCCCAGAAGTTAATTTCTGGACTACTTTCAATGAAATAGGGCCAATCGGTGATGGTCAATATTTAGTAGGTAAATTCCCTCCAGGTATTAAATATGACTTTGAAAAGGTTTTTCAATCTCATCACAATATGATGGTTGCGCATGCTCGCGCTGTTAAATTATTTAAAGATGGGCAATATTCAGGTGAAATAGGGGTAGTTCATGCCTTACCTACAAAATATCCATTTGACTCTTCTAATCCGGAAGATGTTAAAGCAGCAGAACTTGAGGATATTATTCATAATAAATTTATTTTAGATGCCACATACTTAGGTAAGTATTCTCGTGAAACAATGGAAGGCGTTCAACACATCTTATCTGTTAATGGTGGTAAGCTAAATATCCCTGACGAAGATTACCAAATTTTAGATGCTGCTAAAGATTTAAATGACTTCTTAGGTATCAATTATTACATGAGTGATTGGATGAGAGGTTATGAAGGTGAATCTGAGATTACGCACAATGCGACTGGAGATAAAGGTGGTTCTAAATACCAACTTAAAGGTGTCGGTCAAAGAGAATTTGATGTAGATGTACCTAGAACAGATTGGGATTGGATGATTTATCCTCAAGGATTATACGATCAAATTATGAGGGTTGTGAAAGATTATCCAAATTATCATAAAATCTATGTTACTGAAAATGGTTTAGGATACAAAGATGAATTTGATGAAAAAGAGAAAACTGTACATGACGATGCCCGTATTGATTATGTTAAGAAACATTTAAACGTGATTGCTGATGCAATTGCAGATGGTGCTAATGTGAAAGGATACTTCTTATGGTCATTGATGGACGTATTCTCATGGTCAAATGGTTATGAAAAACGTTACGGTCTTTTCTACGTCGATTTTGATACACAAGAAAGATATCCTAAGAAAAGTGCTTATTGGTACAAAGAATTAGCTAAAACAAAAGAAATCAAATAATTTCCTTTTAAAAATTTATCATTTAAATACAGCTTGTATGTTCCAAAGACTCATTACATTTGATGTAGTGAGTCTTTAAATATGAGCAAATACCTCTCTAATCGTATATAATATATAAAATAAACAAAATGAGGTAAGATGATGAAATCAAAATCTTCTGCGATGGTCTTTATACTTATTATTATTGTTACTTTGATATTATTTACTGTACTTTGTAGCCGTCAATCGGGCAAACATATTCCGTCTTCTGTTACTCAACATCAACATAAACTTGTGGCCACTCTATTTATGCAAGGATATGGAGGAAGCGAAAAATCAGAAAGTTTCATGGTTAATCAAGCAGTTAAAAAGGGCGTTACAAAGGATGTGATGATAGCAAAAGTATCTCGCAATGGTAATGTGACCTTTATTGGTTCTATAGATAAAAATGTAAAAAATCCAATTATAAAAATCGAATTTGAAAATAATCGCAATGGTGATTTTAATGAAAATGCACGATGGATTAAAAATGTCTTGTCTCAATTAAAATCCCAATATAATATCAATAAATTTAATTTTGTAGCACACTCAATGGGGAATATGTCATTTGCTTATTATATGAATAACTATGGAAATGATAAATATTTGCCACACCTTCAAAAAGAAGTAAATATTGCAGGTACTTATAATGGCGTACTAAATCTTAATGAAAAGATAAATGAAATAAACCTAGATCGAAATGGTAAGCCAAATAAAATGAACGATGATTTCAAAAAGTTATTATCTTTAAAAGAAGTTTATAAAGATAAAAACATTGATGTACTCAATATTTATGGAGATATTCAAGATGGCACACATTCAGATGGTCGTGTATCTAATAGTTCATCAAAATCTTTGAAATATTTACTAGGAAATAGTCCAAAATCTTACACGGAAAATAAATTCACCGGTAAAACAGCTCAACATAGCCAATTACACGAAAATAAAAATATCGCAAACGACATCATTCAATTTCTATGGAGCAAATAATTCATATAGTTGAAGCGCACTCATGCATTTGGCTCCTCACAATTTTAATGCATCAGTGCGTCTCTCTATTAAAAACATATCATCTAAAACACCAACATGTTGAATCAACAGCCCACACTCCATACAGTTATCTAGTCCCACTCTATTCAACGAATAAAATGATTCAATATCATGCCTAATAATGCAAACACATTAAATATCTAATTCTCGTGCCAATAATTCAATTAACTCAAAACGCGCATCTTCTCCATAAACATTTGGCAATATCATTAACTCATCTACTCCAAACAAACTTTTAATATCCTTTAACTGACGTGATACCTCGCGAGGCGAGCCATAAATAATTCTACGCTTATTCTGTTCAAGTTTCTCTTTCTCGCGCTCGCTATAAACTCGATTCTTAGCGGTTTCAATAGATGGGTAAAACTGAGGTTGATCTAAATAATTAATACGTAACAACCAAAGTTGTAATGCGCTTAAAAGCTCTTCAACTTCAACCTCATTATCACCCGTTACTACAAATGTAGCTAATATCACATAAGGTTCCACACCACCAGAAAGTTCTTCAAAAGCTTCATGCACATGGCCTCTAGAATCTTCCTCAGAAGCTTCATGCACATGTTCGCCAGAATAATCCCTAACACCTCTATGTGAATCCCCAGCAAAATCTTCCTCTAAACTTCCATGAGATGTCCTACCAAAAGCACGATTATCGCCATCGCCAGACGATTTCCAATATCTTCCATGCCAACGTGCAAACTCATTTTTGTAGACATTTATAACTTCTTCAATAGCACTTGACGATTGTCCCATTTTAGCAATAACAAATGGCAAACCGCGTCTGCCAGCTAACTTTGCACTTCGTTCACTCATACCTAAAATATACATTTCAGGCTTGGTCGGGATTAACGGGGTAGCTAATAACGTCTTGAAGCGGTGCGCTTTATCAATGTCATCATTAAAGTATTTATTCAAATCATCTAACTGTGTATCAAAATCTAGTTTTCTTTCTTTATTCTCATTTAATGCAGCGTTCACGTTGTTGAAACTTGGAGAGCGTCCTATGGCCATATCTACACGATGAGGATGGCGTGCTTCCATCATCTTAAATTGTTCAGCTACTTTATACGGGCTGTAGTGTGGCAACATGACACCACCACTTCCAATCTTGATATTACTCGTCTGTTCCAATAATGTCATCATGACCATTTCAGGGGCGCTTGATGCCACAGAACGAACTTGATGATGCTCAGCCACCCAATATCTCACATAACCTAATTGTTCAGCTCGTTGTGCTAACTCTACACTATGCTGAAATGCTTCGTGTGCACTTCTACCTTCAAATATCGGTACATAATCTAATATGCTTAATTTCATTTTAGGAAAATTAAACCTCCCATACGTTACGATTCAACCAATTTCTCAACGCTTGCTCTTATTATACAAGTGATTTTCTATGATTGCGATGACCTTGTTCGAGGTATGATATTTACAGAATTAATATTCAAAAAAGGGTGATATCATATGAAAAATGAACAAATCGTATTTAACAAAGTTCCAGATGGAATGCCACAAGATGATACATTCAAATATGAAGAAACTGATGTACAAGAACCTAAAAATAATGAAGTTCAATTAGAAACATTATATATTTCAGTGGATCCATATATGAGAGGCCGTATGACGAATGCAGATTCCTATGTCCAGCCTTTTAAAAAAGGAGAGCCATTTAATGGACATATCGTAGCTAAAGTTATTCAATCAAATGCTAAAGATTATAATGAAGGTGACATTGTCGTGGGCATGCTTCCGTGGAAGAAAATAAACACTGTATCAACAGAGCATATCGATAAAGTACCTTCAACAGATGTGCCACTTGACTTATATTTAAGCGTACTAGGAATGCCAGGGCAAACTGCTTATCATGGCCTTTTAGACATTGGACAGCCTAAAGAAGGTGAAACCGTAGTTGTTTCAGCAGCTTCAGGTGCAGTAGGTTCAGTTGTCGGCCAAATTGCTAAAATTAAAGGATGTAGAGTTGTAGGTATCGCAGGAGGAGATAAGAAAGTAAATTATCTTACTAAAGAATTAAATTTTGATGCAGGTGTAGATTATAAGAAAGATGATTTCGCCCAAACATTAGCAGATGCTGTTCCAGATGGCATCGATGTCTATTATGAAAATGTAGGCGGTGAAATAGGTGATGAAGTATTTAAACACCTAAACACACATGCACGTATTCCTGTTTGCGGTGCTATTTCTTCTTATAACCATCCTGAAGAAGATATTGGTCCACGTATTCAAGGGACACTCATTAAGAAACAAGCGATGATGAGAGGTTTCTTAGTTGCCGAATTTGCTGATGACTTTAAAAATGCAAGCGAACAACTCGCTAAATGGGTACAAGAGGGTAAGATTAAGACTCAAGTATCTATAGAAGAAGGTTTCGATAAAGTACCTCAAGCATTTAGAAATTTACTCACTGGTGATAATTTTGGTAAACAAGTAATTAAAGTCTCTGAACTTTAGTATCTTCATTTTCAAAAAAATGTTCAAATGAGTGAATTGAATTAAATGCTATAATTAATTTAATAAAATCAACATAGAGGTGGAATCATGAAAGCAATAGGATTTAATGCACCGTTCAATCTAGAAGATGGTAATCAATTTCAAGAAATTGAATTTAATATTCCAAATCCAACTAGGAATCAGTTATTAATAAAGGTTCAAAGTATAAGTGTCAATCCGGTTGATACGAAACAACGCATCTTACCAGTTAACCATGCACCACGTATATTAGGATTTGATGCGGCAGGTATTGTCGAACAAGTTGGAGAAGATGTCACAATGTTTGAGCCAGGAGACTATGTGTTTTATTCAGGTTCTCCAAATCAGCATGGCTCTAATGAAGAATATCAGTTAATTGAGGAAGAATTAGTAGCGAAAGCACCATCTAATCTTAAGCCTGAACAAGCGGCAAGTTTACCTCTCACTGGTCTCACAGCATCTGAAACATTATTTGATGTGTTTCAAATATCTCATGACCCTGAAAAGAACAAAGGTAAATCTCTTCTTATCATTAACGGGGCCGGTGGCGTAGGTAGTATTGCTACACAAATTGCTAAAGCACATGGCTTAAAGGTTATTACCACTGCATCTCGTGAGGAAACGATTGAATGGACGAAGTCTATGGGTGCTGATATTGTAATCAATCATAAAGAAGATTTAAAGACACAACTTGAGCATCACGATATTAATGAAGTAGATTACATTTTCTGCACATTTGATACAGATTTATATTATGAGAAAATGATTGAACTTATTAAACCATTAGGTCATATCGCAACGATTGTTGCATTTAAAGAAAAGCAAGACTTAAATCTACTCAAACCAAATAGTGTTAACTTTACTCATGAATTTATGTTCGCCAGACCAGTCAATCGCACGAATGACATGATTAAACATCATGAGTATTTGAAAGATATTTCTGAAAGGGTTGAACGAGGCCAATATCACCATACAACTACGAAGGTGATTAATGGATTAACCACCGAGACACTTTACCAAGCTCATCAAATTTTAGAATCAAATACGATGATAGGTAAATTAGTTATTAATGTGGAAAAATAATTACCATAAATAATTATCGACATATTTCTTAGAGAGAATAGCAGTAAGATGATTTTAATTACGAATCATCTTACTGCTAATTTTATATTCAATTTTGTCGCCATCATCACTATAAAATTAAAAAGTTATATATTTTAAAAATACAAAGTATAAATGATTGATATTACTTGGGACGGGTAATAAACATAGGAAAGAGGTGATTGTTTTATTTATGAAATCAACAAATACAAGTAAAATCAGCATTGTATTTTGGGTAGCATTAGCAATTTGTACAGCATTTGTTATTTATGGTGCGATTCTACCTAAACAACTTGAACAAGTTACGCAAACTGTAACTTCATTTATAGCAGTTCATTTTTCATGGTATTATCTTTTACTTATCCTACTCATACTTATAGTAAGTGTTTATTTATTATTCTCTAGATATGCATCAATTACATTAGGTAAAGAAGGAGAAGATCCTGAATTCTCACTTCCTTCATGGTTCGCTATGTTATTTAGTGCAGGTATGGGTATCGGATTAGTATTCTGGACCACTGCGGAGCCTATAAGTCACGCGTTTACTTTAACTCCAATACATAAAGCTGGAACGCAGTCAGCCATTAATGACGCCATGCAATTTTCTTTCTTCCATTGGGGTATACATGCCTGGGCAGTTTACGGCATTGTAGCGCTCGTCTTTGCGTATTTTAGTTTCCATAAGGGATATCCCGGTCTTGTAAGTGCAACATTAACGCCCATTTTCGGTGAAAAAGCTATGCGAGGTCCGATAGGTGGTGCGATAGATGTATTAGCAGTCATAGCGACTGTAACAGGTGTTGCAGCAACATTAGGATTTGGAGCATTACAAATTAATGAAGGTCTTAACTTCTTGTTTAAAGTGCCAAATAACTTTGGAACACAAGTTATCCTTATTATCGTTGCTACTATATTATTTACTTGGTCAGCATGGTCAGGTATTGATAAAGGTATTAAAACTTTAAGTAACATCAATATGGGGTTAGCATTTCTAGTTTTAGTCGGATTATTCATTGTTGGACCGACACTTTATATTTTGAACACATTTACGAATGGTTTAGGGAATTACATAGCCAATTTCTTTAAAATGAGTTTGAGAATTCCATCAGGTGGAGAGAAATTTAAATGGTTACAACAATGGACAATTTTCTATTGGGCATGGTGGATTTCATGGGCGCCATTTGTTGGAATCTTTATCGCACGTGTCTCAAGAGGTAGAACAATCAAAGAATTTATTTTAGGCGTACTATTTGTTCCAGCACTAGTATGTTTCTTATTCTTTGCAGTCTTCGGTGCTTCAGCAATTTATTTACAAGATCATCATATAGCTAATATTGCTAAAGCAGCTACAGAGACAGCTACATTTGCAACGTTAGAACAATATCCGCTTGGATTTATATTAAGTATTATTACTCTAGTAGTGATTATGATTTTCTTTGTGACTTCAGCCGACTCCGCTACCTATGTACTGGGCATGTTAAGTGCTCGTGGAGATATAAATCCTGCTTCATTTGTAAAGGTAAGCTGGGGTATTATCATGGCACTATTTGCAATAATTATGATTTACACTGGTGGCACACAAGCAATACAAAACTTACTTATCATAGCTGCATTACCATTTTCACTCGTAATCATAGTTATGATTTGGTCGCTCTTTAAGTCGCTTAGTGATGAAAAGCCACGTCCTAGCAATAAGGTATTAGTTAAGGATAAGAATTCTGACATTCTAGAATACCGTAGTTCTAAAAACGAAAAAAATTTAACATAATAATAAAAATATACGTTTTTCATCTAATTAGAATGGGAATAATGTATTATAAGTAGTGCTTCTTTAAATATTTTTAAAAATAGAATAAAAAATTGTTTTATTTATGTTTCAAAAAAATATTTATAGGGTACTCATTTAAAATGTAAACAAATTCAACAATGACATAAGGAGGTGCCGTGCGAGGTGAAAAGACTAAAAAATTTCATCCTCGGCCTTTTAATAGTCGCAATTGTTGGGTTCCTATTGTTTATGTACATAAAGGATAGTCGTATTAAAAGCTATCAAGACTACTTCCTTCATTTCAATTGGTTCCAACCACTATTAATTGGACTTGCGGGATTACTAATATTGATTGGACTCATATTAGTATTAAGCATATTCAAACCTACGTATCGTAAACCTGGACTTTATAAAACTTTTGATGATGGTCATATTTATGTATCAAGAAAAGCAGTTGAAAAATCTGCGTACGATACATTAACTAAATATGATCAAGTAAGACAACCTAATGTAGTAAGTAAGCTTTATAGTAAGAAAAAGAAATCATTTATCGACATTAAAGCAGATTTCTTCGTACCAAATGATGTTCAAGTGAAATCATTAACTGAAAGTATTCGCTCTGACATTAAGAAAAATGTTGAACATTTCACAGAAATTCCAGTACGAAAATTAGAAGTTAATGTTCGTGACCAGAAAACGTCTGGTCCACGTGTGTTGTAAGGGAGGGATATCATGGCTGAAAATAATAATCAAAACGGACAAGACTCTACACAACAATTAATCAATATATTTAAAGCATTTAAGTGGCGTATTATTGGATTTTTAGCATTTTTACTTATAGCTATATTATTCCTAACTCTTGGATTTTGGAAAACAATTTTAATCATTGTCTTGTGTTTAATTGGAATTGGTATCGGGTATATTAAAGACCGTACGCAAGACTTTATGAATTTCCTCAATAGATGGAGCTAGACCAGTTCTAAAGGAATTAATTAAATCTAATTATTAATAATAACTAAATTTTGAAAGTAAAGGAGAATTTACTATGGCAGTAGATAATAACAAAGCAAAACAAGCATACGATAACCAAACTGGTGTAAATGAAAAAGAAAGACAAGAACAACAAAAAGAAGTTCAAGAAAATCAACAACCACAATTCGAAAACAAATTAACTTTCTCTGATGAAGTAGTTGAAAAAATTGCTGGTATTGCTGCTCGTGAAGTTAAAGGTATCTTAGATATGAAAGGCGGATTCACTGACAACTTCACTAATGCATTCTCAAGTGGTAATAACGTGACTACTGGCGTGTCAGTTGAAGTTGGCGAAAAACAAGCTGCTATCGACTTAAAAGTTATTTTAGAATATGGTGAATCAGCACCAAAAATCTTCCGTAAAGTAACTGACTTAGTTAAAGAACAAGTGAAATACATCACTGGCTTAGAAGTTGTTGAAGTGAACATGCAAGTTGACGATGTAATGACTAAAAAAGAATGGCAACAAAAAAATGAAAAAGACAATAAAGACAACAACCACAGTGACAGACAAGGTTTACAATAATTTATAATTGCAATTTGATAAATCATTTAAGTTGAACCTTATATGATATTAGCCTATAAATGGAAAGTGTTCTCACACCATTTATAGGCTTTTTGTTTATTAATAATTAATATTCCTCAAAAAATAAGCAGTCTGTGTAAAAGATGACTTTCTTAAACATAGACTGCTTATTATAAACTACAATTACATTAATATTTTAATTAGTGAAGCGGATTGTTTACTTTAATATACGTATATTCATGTGCTTGATCTTCTAATCGCATAGTCGTCACGCATTTATAATCAATTGTTGGGGCAAAGATAACTTCTTCGATTTCACTACGACGACCTTCAGATAATTCTGTGATATTACTTAAAATATCCTTTAATATGAGTGCCATATCCTTCCAGATTTCATTTTCAAGTGAAGAAGAATGAGATGACTTAGCTATTGTAAGCACAAGCTCTCCTAAGTGATTCTGAACTGTAGAATAAAATGCTTTATTAAAAACGGAAGTCTTAGAATTTGTTAAAATTCTAGATTTCTCATGAAAATGGTTCGTCTCATAACCCGATTGATTTAAGCGCTCAGTATCAATACGTAAGCCTTCGAAATCTCTAATATATAGTTTATTAAGTGAACCGTCTTCGTTAAAGGTTGCAACAGAATTCTGTAGGTGTGCCTCTAAAGCAATACCATATTTAGAATATAAAGGAATGACTAAACCTAGTAACGCTTTACTATATTCATTCATCCAAGTTTTAGCTGCTTCTTCAAATGACTGAAATCCCTTAGAAACTTGATATGTTTGAATTAATGTTTGAATAGGCGTTTCAGAGTTGTAAGGATACGTTGCAACTAAACTTGATGGAATGACAGGTACCACATCATTCGTTATAGAATGATAGAAATTATTTCTAAATAACGTACCTAGTTGTTCACTACGATCTGTTTGTATCTCATCACTATCATTAGAATTATAAAAATGAATTCCTGCCACTTCATCAATTACAGTAGAAGCATACTGTTTAAATGTTGAATCTTTAGTCAAGATATCGTTTAAGATGTGTGTAACTAAAGGTCCATTATGAGTTGTTTGTTCTGAAAGTGTACGAATTTCGCCAGTAATATGTACATTTGTTGATAATTTAATATGTGGCGCTTTATTAGGTAATTCAGGAACCAACGTTCTAAATGATAAACCAGCATAATATGGGATAGAATATTCACTCACAATCATAAGTCGTTGATCAAGTTCTTCCATGTAATCTTGATGTAGGACATGGTCGTATTGCCATGGATGCATAATCATCAATTGATAGTCGTCTAAATTTACTTGTCCGCTAAATTCTTTTTCTAAGTGTGAGTATATATCAGGAAACATATGTTTCATCGTATCATTGTAATTTGCATCTAAAGCTTGAACACGAGCCACTGAATGATGCAATAATACAATTTTTAATTCGATGGGCTGAGTAAATTCAGAAGAGTATCTAAATGTTTCAAACGCATCCATACCTTTACGCAGTTTTGCTCCCGGATGAAGAGGGTGGCCTTCTACTACGGCTTGCTCAGACCTTAGATAACTATCTTGATGATTTTTAATAATATCGTATAGAGGTGCTCGATCATCCTTCATTTTAAAATATTGATAGCTCAGCGCAAATGTCATATTGGCTGCACTGTTCGTTTGGTCATCTCTGAATTGTTGGCTCGCTTCATTGTCCAACTCTGGTGATTCAGTAAGAATCCAGTCTAATATGTCATTAGGATGTAAAATACGCTTAAATTCATCTTGATATTGTTCACGTTTATAATAAAAGGGGCCTTCAACATCTATACGATTAAATGCATGTTGACCAGTTACTGGTGCGTATAAGTATAGCTTTGATTTAGGAAAATGAATTTCTAAAATGTCAGTTACATGAGTGTCATAGCCAGCAAATTTACGTCTATTAAGTAACTGACTATGATCATTACCATGAACTAAATTCTCTCTATGTATAGAAGTAACTAAACGCTTTGTTACTTTATCTCGACCAGTTAATAATTTATCTTGGAAAATAGATGCCCATTGTTCATCATATTGTTGTAAAAACTGAAAGACATTTTGCTCATCTTGGGTCATCTCAATGTCTTGTTTGTTAATAAATTGATTGAAATTCATAATTCACCTCTAAAAAAATATTTTACAAAAATAAATAAGATTTGTATAATCCATATTAATGATAATGATAATTATTATCAATAAAAAAGACAGGTGAAAATTAAATGGCAAAATTTTTCTTTTCCAGTTCTTTTCTTCTGTTTTTGGGGAATTGGATTGGGCAAATAGGATTAAACTGGTTTGTACTTACTACATATCATAACGCAGTTTATCTGGGATTAGTTAATTTTTGCCGACTCGTACCAATTTTATTGCTAAGTGTATGGGCAGGCTCAATTGCTGATAAATATGATAAAGGAAATTTACTTAGAATAACCATTTCCTCTTCATTTATAGTCACTGCGGTATTGTGTGTTTTGACATTTACTATTGATTCTATCCCAATCGCTGTAATACTCATTTATGCATCGTTAAGAGGTATTCTAAGTGCAGTAGAAACACCAGTAAGACAAGCGGTGTTACCTGATTTATCAGATAAAATTTCTACAACACAGGCAGTATCGTTTCATTCGTTTATCATTAACATCTGTCGTTCGATAGGTCCTGCAATCGCTGGAGTCATTCTAGCAGCTTATCATGCGCCTTCAACTTTCTTAGCACAAGCGATATGTTATTTAGTTGCTGTACTTTTTAGTCTGCCTCTTCACTTTGAAGTTGTTTCAAATCAACTCGAAAATAAAGAATTCTCATTAAAGATAGTTATGAATTATTTCAAACGTAATCTAGAGGGGAGTAAGATATTTATTACTTCTCTATTAATCATGGCTACAGGATTCTCTTATACAACAGTATTACCCGTACTTACGAATCATATTTTTCCAGGAAAATCAGAAGTATTTGGTATAGCGATGACCTTCTGTGCTATTGGTGGTATCGTAGCAACAATTATTTTACCTACCATTTTAAATCATCTAAGCGCAGTTAAAATGTATTATTTAAGTTCTTTGCTATTTGGGTTAGCTTTACTAGGCGTCGTTATACATAATTTGGTTATTATGTTCATTTGTATCACTTTAATTGGACTATTTAGCCAATGGGCAAGAACAACGAATAGAGTTTATTTTCAACATAGTGTTAAAGACTATGAGAGAGGGAAGGTATTAAGTATTATTATGATGGACCGTGGTATGATACCTCTCGGTAGTTTAGTTATGAGTTTCTTTGCAGATGTATTCGGAATACTGACGACATTCATGATCATGGGTATAACTACCGTAGCCATTTCAGTAATATTTTACCTAATACAGCGTATGACGAAGTTGGAGGAAAGTAATAATGAAGCGTAATGAATGGCTGTTAGCAGATAAAAATATACAATACCGTATCATGAACGCAATAATTAAAGAACGTATTTCACCAGAAGGCATGAAAATAACGAAAGATGATAATGTGGTGGAAATTCAGTACCAAGGCAAAAGATTAACTGTTCAAGTAAAACGTAAAAGTGCTATGGAAAGATATGTGTTTAAAGGCGATATTATGTATGGTTGTGGTCAAAAGTCACAACCTATTGAAAGCTTAGAAGATCTGCTCGAAACATTAACACAGGATTTTAATATTGAAATTTCAGAACGTTTGAATGAAGAATTGATTCATAGTAGAGACAGTTTTATTGAAACATATAAACATTTTAACAACAGACAATCACTCATACATCAAAGTATGAAATTTTCAAGATTGCCTGAATCATTAAACTTTATATCCTGGCTACAACATTTACAAGATAGTGGCATTATAGATGATTTAAGTTATTCGGAGAGTTTGATTGTTGAAGGACATCCTACCCATCCTTTAACTAAGACAAAACTTCCGTTAAATAAAAGCGAGTTGAAAGCGTATGCTCCAGAGTTTGAAAAGGTTATTCCTCTAAAAATTATGCTTATTGAAAAGAATCACATTGTCACTACGTCAATGGAAGACGATGACCAATATATTTTAAATCGTGTCATTCCGGAATATCGTCATCAACTCAATTCATTTTTGGAGCCTTTAAATTTAAATTTAGAGGATTATAGAGTCATGATTGTTCATCCTTGGCAATACGATCACACTATAGGCGGAAAATTTAGTCAGTGGATTGCTAGTAAAATACTAATACCAACACCATTCACAGTAGAATCTAAAGCAACGTTATCATTTAGAACGATGGATTTAATTCATAAACCTTATCACGTTAAACTTCCTGTGAATGTTCAAGCAACTAGTGCAGTAAGAACTGTTTCTACGGTTACTACGGTAGATGGACCTAAATTAAGTTATGCATTACAAGGACTACTTGATCAATATCCAGGACTCCAAGTGGCCATGGAACCCTTTGGTGCATATGCCGACGTGGATTCTGATTTGGCAAGACAACTTGCATGCATTATTCGTCAGAAACCCGTTATCTTTGAAAATGGCTCAACAGTGGTCACAGCAAGTTTAGTTAATCCTAATCCAATTGACCGTAAAGCGATTGTAGATAGCTATTTAGAATGGCTTGAAACTGAAATATCAATTGACCACATTAAACATTTTATTGCAACTTACACACAAACATTAGTCCAACCACTCATTGCATACATTCAAGATTATGGAATTGCATTAGAAGCACATATGCAAAATACGATTGTCAATCTAGGTCCTAACTATCAAATGAAATTCTTAGTACGTGATTTAGGTGGTTCACGTATAGATTTAGATACTTTACAACAGAAGGTAACAAATATTGAAGTAACGAATGAAAGTTTATTAGCTCAATCCATTGAGGAAGTTATTGCAAAGTTTCAACATGCTGTTGTACAAAATCAATTAGCAGAGTTGATTCATCACTTTAATCAATATGAAGATGTTAAAGAAGAAGAGTTATTTGATATCGTTCGTGAAGAGATTGATCTAGCGATTGATGATGATAAATCCCATGCCGACATTTTGAGGAAAGTATTATTTGGTCCGACAATAACTGTTAAAGCGTTATTGAGTATGAGGATGGAAAATAAAGTTAAAAAATATTTGAACACTGAATTAGAAAATCCTATTAAAAAAGAGGTGTAGTAC
This sequence comes from Staphylococcus sp. HMSC06C11, assembly GCF_001808345.1. Lineage (NCBI taxonomy): Bacteria > Bacillati > Bacillota > Bacilli > Caryophanales > Staphylococcaceae > Staphylococcus > Staphylococcus sp. HMSC06C11. Next base: position 14,537 of record NZ_KV793030.1, on the reverse strand, counting down.
ATGGCTAGAATCAAAGTTAACTTATCAAAAATACAATACAATGCCAAAGTACTTCAGACATTACTTGAACGTAGACAGATTCACTTTACCCCTGTAGTAAAATGTGTTGCCGGAGATGAACGCATCGTTTCTACAATAAAATCTCTTGGAATTACACACTTTGCTGAATCAAGAATTGATAATATTGAAAGACTAAGAGATTTAAATATCACATTTACACTATTACGCCCCACGACAGAATTTGAAACTATGATTTCTACTGTGAAACTAAGTATTCAAACAGAACTTGATACGATTAAACAATTGAATGTAATTGCAAAAAGAATGAATGTAAAGCATCAAATCATGTTAATGGTAGATTGGAAAGACGGCCGTGAAGGTGTCTTAACTTATGATGTATTAGATTATATTAAAGAAATTATGAGTATGAGTCATATACAACTAGTAGGATTAGCATTTAATTTTATGTGCTTTAAATCCAAAGCTCCAGAAGAAAATGATGTCTTTATGATTAATAAGTTCATTAGTGCCGTTGAAAAGGAAATAGGTTACAAGTTTAAAATTATTTCAGGAGGTAACTCAAGCATGTTACCTCAAACAATGTACAATGATCTTGGCAAGATTAATGAATTAAGAATAGGAGAAGCACTCTTTAGGGGAATAGATACTACCACGAATGAACCTATTGCAAGTCTCTATCAAGATGCGATTGTACTTGAAGCGGAAATTATTGAAATTAAACCACGTATTAATCAAGTGACACACCAATCCTATTTACAAGCAATAGTGGATATAGGTTATTTAGATACATTTACAGATGGTATCAAGCCTATCGCCAATGATCTGAAAATGGTTGGCGCCTCAAGCGATCATTTAATGATTGATTTGAATAATCAAGATCACTATCAAATTGGGGATAGAATTCAATTTAGTTTAAATTATGAAGCTTTGTCACAGAGTATGTATATGAAAAATTTAACTAAATCATATTACGACGATTCAAAGATTCAAACTTTGATTGAAAATTTTAACACAAACATATTTGCCAATACGTAGAGAAGACTCAATTTTATTCATTAAATTATATTTCACTTTAAACTGCTCTTTAATTTCTATTTAAAAGAGCAGTTTTATTTATTTTAGTTAGTTATTGTTCTCTAAATTGTATATAAGGCAAATATTAAGTGATATTCAGATTTATCTTTCATAGTAGTTAGTCTGACTTATGAATTAAATTATATTTGAGTAAAATATATTCATAAAACAATACAAAATGATATTGACAATGAGAATCGTTATCAATAAACTATATATGTAAGCATATACATATTAAGGAGTGGAACAATGAGAGGTCTAAAATTTTTTAGTGCTGTTGGCTTAATGCTAGTATTAGTTCTTGTTGCGGCCTGTGGAAGTAATGGTTCTAATAATTCAAGTAATAAATCTGCATCTAAAGATGGTGTAGAAATTAAACACGATGAAGGAAAAACTAAAGTACCTAAGCACCCTAAACGTGTCGTTGTACTTGAATATTCATTCGTAGATGCATTAGCTTCACTTGATGTAAAACCTGTAGGTATAGCAGATGATAAGAAAAAGGAACGTATCATCAAACCATTAAGAGATAAAATTGGTAACTATACGTCTGTAGGTGCACGTAAACAACCTAACTTAGAGGAAATTAGTAAACTAAAACCAGACTTAATTATTGCAGATAGTAATAGACATAAAGGAATTTATAAAGATTTAAGTAAAATTGCTCCAACAATTGAACTTAAGAGTTTTGATGGAAACTATAATCAAAACATTGATGCCTTCAAAACAATTTCTAAAGCATTAGGTAAAGAAGATGAAGGTAAAAAACGTCTAAAAGAACATGATGAAAAGATTGAAAAATATAAAAAAGAAATTACAATGAATAAAGATGAGAAAGTGTTACCTGCAGTTGCATCTAAATCAGGTTTATTAGCACACCCTAGTTATTCATATGTAGGACAATTCTTAAATCAACTTGGATTCAAAGAAGCATTAACTGATGATGTGACAAAAGGTTTAAGTAAGTATCTTAAAGGACCTTACTTACAAATGAACACTGAAACATTATCTAAAGTAAATCCAGGCCGTATGTTCATCATGACTGATAAAGCAAGTCCTAATGAGCCTTCTCTTAAAGAATTAGAAAAAGATGCTGTATGGAAAAAATTAGATGCTGTTAAACATAATCGTGTAGATGTGTTAGATCGTGACCTATGGGCTAGATCACGTGGTTTAATTTCTTCTGAAGAGATGGCAAAAGAACTTGTAGAACTTTCAAAGAAAGATAGTAATAAAGATAATAAGTAAGGTGGAAAATAATGACTATGGGTATTAAAAATAGTCAATCCGCTATTGAACAAAAAAAGAGAAAGCGCACTACACTCACTTATATAGTGGGTGTGTGCTTTCTTTTTATTTCAATCTATTTGAATTTAGCGATTGGTTCTTCAAAAATACAATTTCATGATATTTTAAGTTACTTCACTGGACATATTGAATCAGAACAAACATTTTTAATTCATAACGTACGCATGCCTCGAATGCTTGCAGGGTTAGTGATAGGTGGTGCATTGGGGATAGCCGGTCTACTTATGCAAGCAATAACTAGAAATCCACTTGCTTCACCTCAAATATTTGGTGTAAATGCTGGAGCGTCCTTCGTCATTGTTTTAATTACAGTTTTAATTCCATCCCTAGGTTCTTATTCAACTATCCTAGCAATTATTGGAGCCTTTTTTGGTGGATTTACTGTTTATACGTTGTCAGGATCTACGAAATCAATTACGCCAGTGAAACTTGCTTTAGCAGGTATGGCGATACATCTATTCTTTAGTAGCATGACCCAAGGAATCATTCTTTTAAATGAGGATTCTAATGATACTGTCATGTTTTGGTTAGTAGGATCATTAGCTGGGATAAAATGGAATCAAATTATGATGATTTTACCTTGTATAGTCATTGCTGTAATTGTAACTATTTTTATGGGGAGACAGCTTACAATTATGGAACTCGGAGACGACATTGCAAGAAGCCTTGGTCAACGTACTGAAATTGTAAGAATGATTATTGGATTGCTAGTGATAGTATTAGCAGGGATGTCTGTTTCAATTGCAGGCCCCATCGGTTTTGTGGGCCTCATTGTTCCTCATATAGTTAAACGTTATGTAAGTAAAAATTATCTAGTTATGCTACCTCTCACGTTTATTTTTGGTGCAGATTTATTGCTAATATCTGACGTTTTATGTCGTTTAATCACTTATCCATTTGAATCTCCAGTTGGTATAGTGACTTCATTTGTCGGCGCCTTTTACTTCTTATTCATTACTGTAAGAGGGGTGAATCGCGTATGATTAAGAGTAGCAATAGTATACGTTATGGAATCGTGATTATTTTATTAGTCGTCAGTACAATATTTAGTTTATGTATAGGTTCAGTTATGATAGACCCTATACACGCTATTGTTGGTTTTTTCACACAAGATGACTTTATTTTAAATGAATATCGTATACCTCGAACATTATTGGGATTAGTAATAGGTAGCAGTTTAGCTATATCTGGTGCTGTCATTCAAGGTGTAATTAGAAATCCGCTTGCATCTCCGGATGTTATTGGAATTACTAAAGGAGCAAGTCTAGCAGCGGTGATTATTATTATGATATTTCCGTCGGCACCTTTATTTGTATTACCTTTAGGATCGTTTGTTGGAGCATTGGTGATTAGTTTAATATTGTCCTTCCTTATTTCCAAATTTGATGTAAAAGGATCGAAACTTGCTCTTATAGGTTTAGCCATAGGCGCAATTTGTACGGCTATCGTACAGTTCTTACTTATTCGTAATCCTATGGATGCAAATAATGCATTAGTTTGGTTAACTGGTAGTTTATATGGACATAATATTTCTAACTTCTATAGTGTCTTACCTTGGTTTATTATCACTGTACCGGTAGTATTATTACTCGGTTACCAGCTAGATATCTTAAACTTGGGAGATAATGTCGCTACAGCTCTTGGTGCACGTGTTCGATTTTTAAAAATGATATTACTCATCTTGGCTGTAATGTTAGCTGGAGCTTCTATTGCAGTTGTCGGTGGTATTAGTTTCTTAGGACTTATAGCACCTCATATAGCAAGACAACTCGTCGGACACAAAAATATACATGTCATTATCATGTCAGGTTTAATAGGCGCTATACTATTAACGCTTGGTGATGGGTTAGCTAGGGGAATTCAACCGCCACTTGATATTCCAGTAGGTGTAGTTATTGCAGTTATTGGAGCACCATATTTCTTATTCTTACTACGTAGAATGAAATGATTTATTCATTAAATATGAATTTGAGCGCTCTTAGGTATGCTATGGCCGATTTCAATTTATAGTTTATTGAAATCGGCCTTTTTTAAATTTTTAATTGCGAAAAGTGATAGATTAGCGTATAGTATTTATACGTAATTATTCATATTTTTGTATATATAAACATTTGTGTAGATGAATCTTGATTACTTCAAATTGATATAAATAGATAGAAACGGATTGAAAAGTAATGAACGGATATACTAAAAGCGAAATTATAAAAGGTAGAATTAAATTTATAACAATGTCCATTCTAGGTATCATATTATTTTTAATTCCTATACCAGTTGTTCAAGATGGACAAAAACAAACAACATTACCTGTGGCATTTCTTGCAAATTGTTTAAAAGATCTGTTAGGGAATATTATGCCTATATTAATTGTATTAATTATTACAATTTCAGGTGTATTAACTCTTTTGTGCTCAACAATTTATAAACACAAGTTAAATCCACAAGGCCTAATGTATAATGCATTTAATGTCAAACTAGGTTGGCTAATATTAAGAGTATTATCAGTTGTATTTGTATGGCTTACTTATTTGAAAGTAGGGCCTAAAATGATTTATTCAGAAGATACGGGGGGGCTAGTCTTTTATAGTCTATTACCAACTCTTGTGGCCGTATTTTTATTTGCGGCACTATTTTTACCGTTATTGATGGAATACGGACTATTAGAATTATTAGGACCTGTGTTTAGACCAGTAATGAGACCGCTATTTACTCTACCTGGTCGATCAACTGTAGATAATCTAGCATCATTTATTGGTGATGGAACGGTAGGCGTCTTAATTACAAGTAGACAGTATGAGGAAGGCTATTATTCTAGAAGAGAAGCAACAGTCATTTCTACTACGTTTAGTGTAGTATCTATTACTTTCGCTATAGTTATTGCTTCAACTATTAAAATGCAAGATCAATTCTTTTATTTTTATATCACTGTAATTGTTTCTTGTTTAATTGCAGCAATGATAATGCCAAGAATTTGGCCTTTAAAAAATATTCCAGATGAATATGCTAAAGATGTTTCAGAGGATGCAAGAACGGAGCAATTACCAGAAGGAAAAACGGCATTAAGACATGGATATGACATGGCGACAGAGGTTGGTATAAAAGCTCCAGGATTCAAAAAGTTCTTTATTTCTGGATTTAAAACCGTTGTAGATATGTGGTTTGTCATTTTACCAGTAGTAATGAGTATAGGAACAATCGCAACAATTATCGCGAATTATACACCTATTTTTGAAGTTATTGGAAAACCATTCGTTCCACTACTAGAATTATTGCAAATTCCAGAAGCTTCACACGCTTCTCAAACTATTCTCATAGGTTTTGCCGATATGTTTTTACCATCTATATTAATTGAAGGGGTCAAAAGTGACATAACACGTTTTGTTATTGGAGCATTAAGTATATCCCAATTAATATACTTGTCAGAAGTAGGTGGTGTTATTTTAGGTTCAAAAATTCCTGTCAGCATAGGTAAACTATTTATGATTTTCTTAATACGTACTTTAATCACGCTTCCTATTATTGCATTACTTGCGCATTTATTTATCCATTAAAAAGATTGCTTATTAATATACTTTATTATAATAAGCAATCCTCTATTAAAAAATTATTTATCTAATTTCGACAATACATTTGCTTTAACAATTTCACTTTTAATTACTGGAGAGTCTTCGGATTTTCCAGTATTTTTATGAGCTTCTTTAAAAGCATCACTATTTACCCAATTTTTAAAATCTTTTTCAGTATTCCACCATGTATTTACATACATATCTTCACTATAATCATCTCTATCAATTTGCCAAACTTCAATACCATTAAAACCTTGTAAGGATTGGATTTGACCACCTTTTGTAAATCTAGGTGCCATTTTTTCTGCAAAACCTTTTTTCACGGTTATTCTATTTGTTACGACGAACAATAACTTCACCTCCATAATCATTATTGATTCCAATATAATAGGATTGTTTATACTTATCAATTTTCATATATCGAAAATGAGAGCCACCAACCGTAATAGATACATGGTTGGTGGCTTTTGTATGGATTATTAATTATATATATTTTAATTACTTAGTCAGTTCATTGTAAACTTTTTGATCATTTTGAGTATAAATAATGTATTCATGGTCATCAGTATCGATAATTACGCGGTTTGTTTTTCCAAATGTAGAACCAATACGAGAGATTTCTTTTCCATTTTTTTCAGGTACTGCATGGATATCTTGGTCTTGTGAGATATTTTTAATTTCATTATTAGGTATTTTAATATCTGCTACTCTCCATTGAATACGTACTTCATTATCGTTTTTCTTTACTGTCATTGCCATTAAAAACACATCCTTTAAATAATTTGTATATTCATCATAAATTATTTTGAAATCGTTTTCAAGGATTTATGTGATACTTTTGAATATAATATGTCATACTAATAAAATATTAATACGAAAGTATGTTCGCTTTATATGTAATTGTGTGTTAAAATGTTTTGAAAAGGAGAACTAGAAATGACAGGTAAAACACATGCCTCCTGTGGGGCTTTAACAGGAGCTTTGACAACTCAATATTTTCATACTGATTTATTTACTTCAGTCACTATATTGGTATTATCAACTCTAGCAAGCCTATTGCCAGACATATGTCATACCCAAAGTAAAATTGGAAGACGTTTCAGAGTTTTAAGTTTTGTTATTAGGCTTCTATTTGGCCATAGGACATTTACTCACTCTCTTGCTTTCATCATTATCATTGGTTTTTTACTGTACTTAATTCAAACACCCATGTATTATATGGTTGCAATTGTTATTGGAATAGCTTCACATGTTATACTAGATATATTAACACCTAAAGGGGTTAAATTATTCTATCCCTTACCATTGAATGTTGTATCGCCGCTTCATTTTAAAACAGGCGGATTAGTTGATTTATCTTTAGCTACAGCTTTTAGCTTTGGAACAGTATACACGTTGTTTCAACCCTTTTTTAATGAATTTATGTTACAGTGGCTAAATTAATTCTTTGAATCATTTATACATAAGGAGAGTAATCATGTTAGATAAAAACCAATTGGAGAAATATAACCAAGAGCATTTGTATGAATATGAAAAATTAATGAGTAATAATGAAAAAGATGCACTTGAAAATAAAGTTGATGAGCTTGATTTAGAAGGAATTCAAAAACTATATCATGATTTATATGTTAATAGAAAATCAATAGATGATGTATCATCGGTATCAGAAGTTAAGTATGAAGTGAAATCTCAACTTTCTGATGAAGATAAGCATACATATGAACAAAAGGGTTATGAAGCGATTAGAAATGGTGAATTCGCGGTACTTCTTATGGCTGGCGGTCAAGGAACGCGATTAGGTTATAAAGGGCCTAAAGGTTCTTTTGAAATTGAGGGTGTAAGTTTATTTGAGTTACAGGCTCGCCAACTCATTAATTTAAAGAATCAAACGGGTCATACAATTAATTGGTATATAATGACTAGTGATATAAATCATAATGAAACAATAGAGTATTTTAAGAAACATCAATATTTTGATTATGATCCAGAACATGTACATTTCTTTAAACAAGCAAATATTGTAGCCTTAGGTGAAGACGGCAAACTTGTACTTAACAGAGATGGTCATATTATGGAAACACCAAATGGTAATGGTGGAGTATTTAAATCTCTTAAAGAGGCTGGATACTTAGATAAAATGGAAAAGGATCATGTAAAATATATCTTCTTAAATAATATTGACAATGTTCTTGTGAAAGTCTTAGATCCATTATTTGCTGGTTACACTGTAAGTAATAATAAAGATGTTACATCTAAAACAATTCAACCTAAACATGGAGAGAGTGTTGGACGTTTAGTCAACATTGATAGTAAAGATACAGTTCTTGAGTATTCAGAATTGGATCCCGAAGTAGCCAATGATTTTGATAATGCTAATATTGGTATCCATGCATTTAAACTGGCCTATATTAAAAGTGCAGTAGATAGGGAACTACCATATCATTTAGCTATTAAAAAATTAAAACAACTAGATGAAGACTTTGGCGTTGTAGAGCTACCAACATTAAAATTTGAATTGTTTTATTTCGATATTTTCAAATATGGAACAAGTTTTGTTACATTACAAGTTCCTAGAGAAGAGGAGTTTTCACCACTGAAAAATAAAGTAGGTAAAGATAGTGTGGAAACTGCTACAGAAGATTTAAAACGTATGAGTTTGATTTAAATAAAAGGTGGTGGAATAGATGTCTCATACATCTAAGCATAAAAAAGCATCGGTAGTTGAATCATTTAAGGACATCATTCCCTTATCTTTTGGCGAGGAAATAGGTAATGCAGCCTCACATGGTGCGGCTGCATTATTAACATTGTTTGTATTACCTTATGCAGCTGTTCATAGCTACAATCATGGTGGCACATTGGAATCGGTAAGTGTGTCTATTTATATTATTAGTATTTTTATGATGTTTATTTCTTCAACTATTTATCATTCTATGCAGAATTATACAGCTCATAAGTATATTTTACGTATTATCGATCATAGCATGATTTACGTAGCTATTTCAGGTACTTATACGCCAGTATTACTTACTATAGTAGGTGGATGGATAGGATGGGTAGTGACCCTATTTTTATGGGGGACTACATTATGGGGAATATTATATAAATCCATTGCTACGAAAGTTAATCATAAGCTCAGTCTTATTGTTTACCTAGTGATGGGATGGGTTGGTGTGATATTTATACCAGTGATTATCATGCGCACCTCTTGGTTATTTATTTTATTTATATTCCTGGGTGGCCTTTCTTATACAATAGGAGCCTGGTTTTACGCGCAAAAGAATAGACCTTATTTTCATATGATATGGCATATTTTTATTGTGATTGCATCGGTTTTACACATGATAGGGATATTATATTTTATGTAAAGTAAGTTTACGGTAGAGTTTAAATGGCTCTGCCGTTTTATTTTAACCTAGAAAATTAATACTATTGCATGATTGCGAACTAAACATCATCGTATTAATATTTTAAGGGTTCGAAATAGATAGAACAAAAGGAGTAAATATAAATGAAGTTTAGGTCGATATTAACAGTAACCGCATTGATACTAATCATGTTTATGGCTGCAATTGAGACATCTATTATATCTCTAGCCTTACCAACGATTAAGATAAATTTACATGCAGGTAATTTAGTATCTTTAGTTTTTACTGTTTATTTTATTGCTTTGGTCATAGCTAACCCTATTGTAGGTGAGCTGTTATCTCGTTTTAAGATATTATATATTGCCGTTGCAGGTGTTTCTTTATTTGCAATTGGTAGTTTGATGTCAGGTTTAAGTGAAACATTTACTTTTTTAATTATCTCAAGAATGATTCAAGGTTTTGGGGCAGGGGTCATGATGTCTTTATCTCAGATAGTCCCTAAACTAGCGTTTGAAATTCCTTTAAGATATAAAATTATGGGAATTGTAGGTAGTGTTTGGGGAATTTCCAGTATCATTGGACCCATACTCGGTGGTGCGATTTTAGAATTCGCGACATGGCACTGGCTGTTCTTTATTAATATACCTATAGCAATTATTGCTATTGTATTAGTACTAATGACATTTCATTTTCCAGAGGAAGAACATGGTAATCAAACACACTTTGATGTGAAAGGATTATCAATCTTTTATATATTTATAGCATTGCTTATGATTGGATTATTAAATCAACAACATTTATATCTCAATATTATTGCAATCATCTTGGCTTTATTAGTATTGATTGGCTTGTTTAAAATAGAACAAAAACAAAATAATCCATTTCTTCCGACTAATGAGTTTAATAGATCAATAATGCTTGCTTTCATTACTGATTTATTTATAGCTATGTCATTAATAGGATATAACCTGTATATACCAGTATATTTACAAGAACAATTAGGTTTATCACCTCTTCAAAGTGGGTTTGTTATTTTACCACTATCAGTTGCATGGATTATATTAAACTTTAATTTAGCGAAGATTGAAGCAAACTTTACTAGAAAAGCATTATATCTTAGTGCGTTTACAGTTCTCTTAATTTGCAGTGTTATTATTTTATTTGGCATGAAAGTGCCATTGTTGATAGCATTTTCAGTTATCTTTGCTGGACTTAGTTTTGGATATGTATACACTAAAGATAGCGTGATTGTACAAGAGGAAAGCTCTCCTAGAAATATGAAGAAGATGATGTCATTTTATGCATTAACTAAAAACTTAGGTTCATCTGTAGGTTCTACAATTATGGGATATATGTATGCTTTAAAATCAGGTTTATTCGGCACTCATCTACACAATGTATTAGGTTTGATTGCCGTCATTTCAATTTGCTTGTCAATGATGTGGATTTTATTTTATAAATCTAATAAAACTTCAAATTTTAATAATTAAAAAGGTTTTCAAATACAAAAAACGTCTACTATAAGAGTAGGCGTTTTTAAATTTTATAAGGTGATGAATACGTGATACTATAAATATGTATTAAAAAAGAGGGGAGGACAATGAGTGATGAAATTCTTTAAAAATAAATTTTATAATTTAGCTGTAACACTTATTGTTCTCGCTATTTTTGTATTATCCGGGGCGATATTCTTAACATTTCTTGGTTTTGGATTATATGGGTTAAGTAGGATTTTAATATTTTTTCATTTAGGTTATTTTGGCTACAATAAAGGATTTTATGACAATTTGTTTTACTATGGTAGTTATATAGTATTGGGATATTTTACTCTTTTTGCTGTTGAGCATTTAATGGACTACTTTAAGAAGAAATTGCCTAACAATCCTTATTTTCAGGGTATTACATTTCACCTTATTTCTTATATAGTAACGACAGTGATGTTTTATTTTATAGTACATATTCACTATGTATATATTAATATTCAATTTTGGGTAATTATGTTAATCATAGGATTTCTATTTATTTGTAAGGAGATATTTTATCCTGAAAGTGAAAACTTGAATAACAAGAAATAGTAATTAAGCATTTATTTTGCTTTGCTAATTATAATTTGATTGAATATAACACTGTTATAAAAATAATAAAGGAGTAAACGTTCATGTCTAGTATCGATTTACCCAAAACGAAGCGGAATTTAATTGTAGCAGTGATGTTAGTGAGTGCGTTTGTAGCAATTTTAAATCAAACTTTACTCAACACTGCTTTGCCTCACATTATGCGAGAATTAAAAATTGATGAAAGCACTTCCCAATGGCTAATTACTGGATTTATGCTTGTAAATGGTGTCATGATACCACTTACAGCTTTCCTAATGGATAGAGTTAAAACTAGACCTTTATATTTAGGAGCTATGGGTACATTTTTATTAGGGTCAATTGTAGCTGCGGTTGCGCCTAATTTTGGTGTGTTGATGACAGCAAGAGTTATTCAAGCAATAGGCGCCGGTGTGTTGATGCCTTTAATGCAATTTACACTTTTCACTTTATTCTCCAAAGAACATCGTGGCTTTGCTATGGGACTAGCTGGTTTAGTCATTCAGTTCGCTCCAGCTATTGGACCTACATTCACAGGCTTAATCATTGATAATGCAAGTTGGAGAGTGCCATTTATTATTATAGTCGGTATCGCCTTAATTGCTTTTATCTTTGGTTTAATTTCAATTTCTAGTTATAACGAAACGAAGGATTCAAAATTAGATAAACGCTCTGTTGTATACTCGACTATAGGTTTTGGTATTATGCTGTATGCATTTAGTAGTGCTGGAAATTTAGGTTTTTCTAATCCAATAGTTATAGGATCGTTGATCATAAGTATTATAATTATCTCAATATTTGTTAGAAGACAACCAACGATTTCCAACCCATTACTTAACCTCAATGTATTTAAAGGTAGAATCTTTTGTTTCAGTACAATTACATCAATGATTATTATGTTATCTATGGTTGGACCTGCACTACTTATTCCTCTATATGTACAAAACGCTTTAGGTTTATCTGCGTTGTTATCAGGTTTAGTGATTATGCCAGGTGCGATTATAAATGGAATAATGTCAGTATTTACTGGACGTTTTTATGATAAATATGGTCCAAGACCATTAATATATGCTGGTTTTAGCTTATTAACGATTTGCACATTATTGCTTTGTTTCTTAAAAGCAGACACATCTTATATTTATCTTATTGTCATTTATGCGATTAGGATGTTTGCTGTTTCTCTACTTATGATGCCTATTAATACAACTGGTATTAATGCATTAGACAATAAAGATATTTCACACGGTACTGCTATTATGAACTTTGGTCGTGTGATGGCTGGTTCATTAGGAACTGCATTAATGGTAACGTTTATGAGTATTGGTTCGAAATGGATTGGGCCATCCTCGTCTGCACATGCTAGTAAAGAATTATTACAAAGACAAAGTGTTGCTGCCGGAGTTGATGTTTCATTCGCTCTAGTTACAGGTTTTGTTGTTGCTGCATTCTTATTTGCGTTATTTATTAAAGAACCTAATAGAAAATCTCAAAATATGAGAGAAGTCTAAATTATATATGAAGTTAGCCTATTATTATGGGCTAACTTCTTTTTTTATAATAAAAAAAGACTTATAATAAAAAAGATAAACTACGTAATCGAATAACTTTTGTTATTATGTAGATAAATTATTATATTTAAGGGGGATTTACTTTGTTAACGGTAAATCAAGTTGAAGAAATAGTAGGTGCATTAAAAGACCCAATTATTGATGTACCTTTGAAAGAAACTGATGGTATAGTTAACGTTACCATCAAAGAAGATATTGAGCACGTTAGTGTTAAAGTTGCAATGGCTCAATTAGGGGGACAACCACAATTAGATTTACAAATGGCAATTGTAAAAGCTCTAAAAGAAAACGGTGCTAATACAGTAGGTATTCGTTTTGAAGAATTACCACCGGAGACAGTAGAAAAGTATCGTGGTAAAGGAACAGAAAAACCTAAAACAATTGAAGGTTTACTTTCTCAAAATAATCCAGTTGAATTTATTGCAATTGCTTCCGGTAAAGGTGGCGTAGGTAAATCAACTGTAGCTGTTAATTTAGCTGTAGCTTTGGCAAGAGAAGGTAAAAAAGTTGGACTCGTAGATGCTGATATTTATGGTTTCAGCGTTCCAGATATGATGGGGATTGATGAAAGACCGGGAGTAGATGGCAAAGAAATTATTCCGGTTGAACGTCATGGAGTTAAGGTTATTTCAATGGCTTTCTTTGTAGAGGAAAACGCACCTGTCATTTGGAGAGGTCCAATGTTAGGAAAAATGCTTACAAATTTCTTTACAGAGGTTCAATGGGGAGATTTAGATTATCTTTTACTTGATTTACCACCTGGCACTGGAGATGTAGCCTTAGATGTACATTCAATGCTACCTTCTAGTAAAGAGATCATAGTTACTACTCCGCATCCTACAGCAGCGTTTGTAGCAGCTAGAGCTGGAGCTATGGCTAAACATACAGAACACTCCATTTTAGGTGTGATCGAAAATATGAGTTATTTCGAAAGTAAAGAAACTGGTAATAAGGAATATGTATTTGGTAAAGGTGGAGGTACTAAACTTGCTGATGAATTAGAAACACAGCTATTTGGAGAGTTGCCTCTTGAACAACCTACGTGGAACCCTAAAGATTTTTCACCATCTATTTATCAGCCTGAAGATCGTTTAGGAGAAATTTATACATCAATCGCCAGAAAAGTCATAGCCAGTACTCAAAAATAGTATCTTAATGTAATTTAACAAAAGGTATACTGATCACACAGAAACAAATTTTGTTTTTGTGTGATTTTTCTATTGCAAAATTTAGAAATCATGCTAGAATATTTCTTTGTGAGCTACAAATTAGCTGTTCACAAATTTAAAAAATAATTCAATCTAAATGTTGACTTAAAAACGTGAAATTGATATTATATAAAAGTCGCTGAAAAGCGATTGTAAAGTATTTAATTTAATTGTTAAGCAAGTGTAAAAATTACCCTTGCAAACATTATAAAAACACTTTAAAATAAATAAAGTAATCTTAAGGAATCATTGACATTTCTTCTTAGAAAAGATATGATTGAAAAGATTGATTTTATTGAGATGAACATTGAAAACTGAATGACAATATGTCAAC